>DATFJQ010000103.1:0-5875 GCA_035269125.1 Roseovarius sp. | reverse complement strand
TCCGGGCCTGATGCGCGCGCCACAGGGCCTCTGACTCGGGATCGCCACCACCAATCACCTGCGCATCGCGCAACGCCGTCAGCGGATGCCCCGGAAGGCTGGCATCCAGCCGCGCAACGGCAACCGCGCGCACGGGCCAGCGAAAAGCGCGCGCGCCGGAGTAGACAAAGATCAGACTGCCCAGAAACGCAGCCACACTCAGCGCCCAGACAACCTCAAGCGGCAAAAGATCATGCAGCCCCAGCATCAACGCCGCCGCACACAGTGCGATCAGAGACCATAAGGGCCAAAAGGCGCGCACGACGCGCTCGGCGATCAACCCCGCCCAAGTCAGGGTCAGGGGCCACTTTAGCCGGGCCAAAACCGGTGTGAGAGGGGTCGTTTGCCGTGGCATGGTCCGCTCCATTCACATGGCCGGACACACCACTTGCGTCACAGCCATTCGGGGATGGTATCGCGATTTATGATCTCGTCAAAGGTCGGACGGGGCCGAATGACGGCGAATTGATGCCCATGCACCAAAACTTCGGGGATCAGGGGCCGTGTATTATACTCGCTCGCCATCACTGCGCCATAGGCCCCGGCACTGCGAAACGCCACCAGATCCCCCTCGGCCAAGTCGTGCATCATCCGGGCCTTGGCAAAGGTATCGCCCGATTCGCAGACCGGGCCAACAATATCATACGGCACCTGCTCTGCCCCCGGCGCGGGCTGGATCAGCGGCTCGATATCGTGATGCGCGTCATACATCGCCGGGCGGATCAGATCGTTCATCGCCGCGTCAAGGATCAGGAAATCGCGCCCCTCACCGGATTTCACATAGATGACTTGGCTAACCAGGATCCCGGCATTACCAACAACCAGACGCCCCGGCTCAATCTCGATCTCGCAGCCCAAATGGCCCAGCGTATCCTTGATCAACCGGCCATAATCCGTGGGCAACGGCGGTGCCTCGTTCGTGCGGGCATAGGGAATGCCCAAACCGCCGCCCAGATCCAGCCGACGGATATCATGACCCTCGGCGCGCAACGCTTCGGTCAACTCGGCCACCTTCTCATAAGCCAGCCGGAACGGCTCCAGCTCGGTCAACTGGCTGCCGATATGCACGTCTATACCGATGACATCCAGCCCCGGCATGGCCGCGGCCTCGGCATAGACTTCTTTGGCCCGCGTGATCGGAATGCCAAACTTGTTCTCGCTTTTGCCTGTGGCGATCTTGGCATGGGTCTTGGCATCGACATCGGGGTTCACACGCACGGCAATCGGGGCTTTTACGCCCAACTCCAGTGCAATCGCGTTCAATGCGGCCATTTCCGGCTCGCTTTCGACGTTGAATTGCCGAATCCCACCTTCCAGCGCCATGCGCATTTCTTCACAAGTCTTGCCGACGCCGGAAAACACGATGCGCTCACCGGGCACACCGGCGGCCTTGGCACGCGCATATTCGCCGCCCGAAACCACATCCATCCCCGCGCCCAGCCCAGCCAGAGTTTTCAGGATCGCCTGATTGCTGGCGGCCTTCATGGCATAGCACACCAGATGCTCGGTGCCCTCCAACGCCTCATCAAACAGGCGGAAATGGCGCGTCAGCGTGGCCGTCGAATAACAATAAAACGGCGTGCCCACCTTTGCGGCAATCTCGGCCACCGGCACATCCTCGGCATAAAGCTGCCCGTCGCGATAAAGAAAATGGTCCATGGCCCGCGCCCTTCTTGTTCACCCCGCCTCTTACCACCGCGCACGGCGGTTGCAATCACAGGCGCCTTACCCCCGCTTCATTGTTCCAAAAATACTCACATACCATCCCGTGCCACGCGTCCGGACCGCAGGAACAGATAGAGCGGCAGGCCGCAACTGACCCCAATGCAGAACGTGGCCGGAATAGCGATCAGGCCCAGCCACGCCCGCCGCGTGGCGCACTCCCATGCGATCCATACAGTCAGCGCCACGGCGGCGATGGTCAGATCCCAGACCAAGCCGCTGGTCGCGGCATTGGCGTGCCACGCATCGACCATGCCCATCAGATCAAAGCCGTGCTCGCGGAACCACGCGATGAACCAACTCATCGGATGGACCGCGCCCCAAATGGCCAGCAACAGCCAGATAAGTCTCATAGGCCGATGCCCAAGCCAACGCTGACATTGCCGCGCGTCAAGGTTGTCCCGACCGAGCCGGTCACCCCGTTTGAGCCGACACCGACTTTGGCCTGCGCCGTCGGACGAATGGGTTCGCCATCGGCGCCGCATCCGGCCAACGCGACCATTGCGGTCAGCGCCAGCATTGTCACAGCTTGTTTCATCCCAAGGTCTCCTTCCAGCGGGCGATCTGCGCGCGCACCTGTTCCGGCGCCGTGCCGCCATAGCTGCTGCGCGAGGCGACCGAATTATGCACGCCCAATACATCATAGACCGATGCGTCGATATCGCCATGAACCGATTGCATATCCGCAAGGCTGAGATCGGGCAGATCACACCCCTTGCCCTCGGCCAGCGCCACCAGTGACCCCGTCACGTGATGCGCATCGCGGAACGGCATGTTCAGCACCCGCACCAACCAATCGGCCAAATCCGTCGCTGTCGAAAAGCCCGATCCGGCGGCGGCTTCAAGGTTATCGCGGTTGGCCGACATATCGCGGACCATGCCCTCCATCGCGGCCAGTGCCAGCATCAGGGTGTCTGCGGCGTCAAAGACCTGCTCTTTGTCTTCCTGCATGTCCTTGGAATAGGCCAGCGGCAGCCCTTTCATCACTGTCATCAGCGCCACATTCGCCCCGAAAATCCGGCCAATCTTGGCGCGGATCAATTCTGCGGCGTCGGGGTTTTTCTTTTGCGGCATGATGCTGGACCCGGTCGAAAACCGGTCCGACAGCGCCACAAAGCGAAACTGCGCCGACGACCAGATCACCAACTCTTCGGCAAACCGGCTCAGGTGCATGGCGCAAATGCTGGCCGTGCTCAGGAATTCCAGCGCGAAATCCCGATCACTGACCGCATCCAGCGAATTGGCGGCCGGCCGGTCAAAGCCCAGCGCCTTCGCCGTCATCTCACGGTCAATCGGAAAAGACGTGCCCGCCAGCGCCGCCGCCCCCAAGGGGCATTCATTCATCCGCGCGCGCGCACCGCGCACCCGGCTCAGGTCACGGCCAAACATTTCCACATAGGCCATCATGTGATGCCCCCATGTGACGGGCTGCGCGGTTTGCAGATGGGTAAAGCCGGGCATCACCCAATCGGCCCCGGCCTCGGCCTGCGTCAAAAGTGCGTCGATCAAGGCCAGCAGCCCTGTTTCAGTGGCATCCAGCTGATCACGCACCCAAAGCTTGAAATCGGTCGCCACCTGGTCGTTGCGGCTGCGGCCTGTGTGCAAACGGCCCGCCGCATCGCCGATTATCTCTTTCAGACGTGCCTCCACGTTCATGTGGATGTCTTCCAGCGCGGTGGAAAATTCAAAAGTTCCACCCTCGATCTCTGACAAGACCGTGAGCAGCCCTTCCCTCATCGCCTTGGCATCACTATCACTTACGATGCCTGTGGCCGCCAACATGGCCGCATGGGCGCGCGACCCGGCGATATCCTGTGCCGCCATCCGCTTGTCGAACCCGATCGAGGCATTAATTGCCTCCATGATCGCATCCGGCCCGGCGGCAAAGCGGCCGCCCCACATTTGGTTCGAGGTCGTGTCAGTCATGTTTGTCTCAGCCCTTCGGAGGGAAAATGAAATTCATTCGCTATGGTCTCCTTTATATGGCGCTTGCATTTGGTGCAAACGCCGCCTTGGCCGATACTGCCGCGCTTGAGGCGCTGCGCGAAGGCGACATGAGAAAACTGAACTTCCACGACACGCCACAGGCGGTGTCTACCACCGCCTTTGAACAGGTCGACGGCTCCACCGGCACGCTGGCCGATTACCAGGGCAAATATGTCGTGCTGAATTTCTGGGCCACATGGTGCGCGCCCTGCCGCAAGGAAATGCCCATGCTGTCCGAGCTTCAGACCGAGCTTGGCGGCGACACGTTCGAAGTTGTCACCCTTGCCACAGGCCGCAATCCGCCGCCCGCGATGAAAACATTCTTTGACGAGATTGGCGTCGACAACCTGCCGCTGCATCGCGACCCCAAAAGCCAGATCGCCCGTGAAATGGGAGTGTTCGGCCTGCCGATCACCGTGATCCTCAACCCCGAAGGTCAGGAAATCGCCCGCATGCGCGGCGATGCGCATTGGAACTCCGATAGCGCCAAGGCGATTATTGCCGCGTTGATTGAGAACAAGGACGCGGAATAGCTCCGTCCGACGCAGTCGCTATGCGCGCCGCCTCATCGACGCAGCTTTTGCCAGCGTCAGGATCGCGTCATGCACCCTTGGCGCGTCTTGGATATTTTCAAAACTGATCGGCACAATGCCCCGCAGTCTCAGCGGATCCCACCCATCATGGAACAAACCAAGCCCGAAAGGCTGCACAACATCCACTGACAGCATGGACCCGACGCGCACCGTATCATAGGGACGTCCTTTTATGATCGCATAGGGATAGGTCTCCCGATGTGGACATGACGCAACATAGCTGCGCATCCTTAAAAACACGTTGCGCCCCTTCCGAAGCACCACCGCGCGCCTGTCGGTTACAGCATAAAAAAGACTGCCCAGAATATCCGCGCGGAAACGTGCGATTGCGACCGACAACAGCAGCAGTATCATGGTGACCATTCCAAAGAACCACACCGCATCCTGCGCCTTTTCGTCTTTCAGAAACGGCAAAACAGACCACAACGCGACAATTGCCAATGCATGCCCTAGATGCCAATAACGCTCATGCCCCACGATCTGGAAAAACCTGCGCCCGTAATCCGGGCGGCCTGTCCACATCAATTGCTCGCCAGATTCCAGAATTCTGCTCCATTCTGTCACACACAGGCCACGCTCTGATGGTGGGAACTTCAAATCACCGGACATGTCTGGATCATAGTCACTCAACCAGGCCTTGTCGCTAGCCTTTCTTCATGGTGATCTCTCGCAATTGCACTCATGATGGATACACATTCCTCTAGACCACCCGGTTTTCTTACAAAACGTGCAAAACGTGGCCTCTTGTCCGATTTGGGCAAACCGACTAAAGCCGCCCTATGTTGGACGACGCCCAAGATATCCATCCGCTCTTTGCCGGTGCCCCCTCGACCACCGAGTTCAAGAAGCTGCGCAAACGCATCGTGCGCCAGACGCGCGAGGCAATTGAACATTTCGGCATGGTCGAAAAAAGCGATACGCCGCCCAAGTGGCTGGTTTGCCTGTCAGGTGGCAAAGATAGCTACACCCTGCTCGCCGTTCTGCATGAGCTGAAATGGCGCGGGCTTTTGCCTGTTGAGATTCTGGCCTGCAATCTGGATCAGGGGCAGCCGGGATTTCCGGCGACGGTTCTGCCGGACTTCCTTGAGAAAATGGGCGTTCCGCACCGGATTGAATATCAGGATACCTACTCCGTCGTTGTCGATAAAGTGCCGCAGGGGCGCACCTATTGCGCGCTGTGTTCGCGCCTGCGGCGTGGCAACCTGTACCGCGTTGCACGCGAAGAAGGGTGTTCTGCGGTGGTTCTGGGCCATCACCGCGACGATATTCTTGAAACC
This sequence comes from Roseovarius sp., assembly GCA_035269125.1. GTDB lineage: Bacteria > Pseudomonadota > Alphaproteobacteria > Rhodobacterales > Rhodobacteraceae > Roseovarius. Next base: position 258 of record DATFJQ010000103.1, on the reverse strand, counting down.
TTTTTCATGAACCTTTTTCACGGCGGACGGCTGGCCACCATGCCGCCTAAACTATTAAACGAAGAGGGTGACCTTCACGTGTGCCGTCCGCTGGCTTTTGTCGCCGAGGCTGACTGTTAAAAGTTCGCGAAGTCAATGAATTACCCGATCATTCCCTGTGATCTGTGCGGGTCGCAAGACGGGTTGCAGCGCCAGCAGGTCAAACAGATTCTGGATGGTTGGGAGGCCAATTCGCCGGGTCGCAGGCAGGTCATGTTC
>DATFJQ010000102.1:0-11536 GCA_035269125.1 Roseovarius sp. | reverse complement strand
CCACCCGCGTGCTAGAGGAATTGGTCTCGCGCGGGGTGTTCGTGCGCAAACCCGCCGTGGCCCCGCAAGACCGCTGCATTCGCATCAGTTGCGGCCGCCCACAGGATTTGGATGTTTTGGCCGAAACACTGCCCGAAGCCTTGGCCGCCGCCCGCGCATAACCCGCTATCACATATATTTTGACTGACAGGCGCGCGGGCCGTGCGCTAGGCTATTGTCATGCGGCGCGGCACCTTGTCAGAAGCCCCCAATTACACAAATGCCGCCCTGTTCATGGGGTTTGTGAATTTGATGTGGGTTTTCATGGCCTTATGGGCTGTTTTTGGATTACCCACCGTTCTTGCTGTCGGCTACGGGCTGAATTATCTGATCACCCGGCTGGCACGACGTCGCTAGCCACCCTGCTCAGGCTTCGGCAATCACTGCTGTTGCCGCCTGCAACGCGCCCGTGCCGTGCGGGATATCAAGCGCCGTCAATCCCGCCTGCACCGCCCCCAGCATCCCCAGCACCATATGCGCGTTCACATGCCCCATATGGCCCATCCGGAAAAAGCCGTGCCACGCCGGATCGCCCGGTTCGGCCATGCCAAGGCCGATCCCAAGGGTCACCCCTGCTTTGTCCTGCACCCAACGGCGCAGATCGGAGCCATGCGGCGCACCGATCCGCAGCGCCGTCACCGCACGGCTGCGATGCACGGGATCCGCGACGTTTAACTCCAACGGCCCACCCTGCCCCCACACCTCGCAGGCGGCCCAGATGGCCCGCGCCAAACAGTCGTGCCGCGCCCAGATGGCGGGCATCCCTTCGGCATGGATCATGTCCAGCGCCGCGCGCAGGCCGTAAAGGTGATGCGTGGGCGCGGTGCCGCCAAAATACTGATAAAACAGATCGGGGTTCGCGCGCGGGATCCAATCCCAATAATGACTGACCCGCTCAAGCCCGACGCGCGCCTGCGCGGCCTTGTCGTTGAAAAACACAAAGCCCAGACCGGGTGGCACCATCAGCCCTTTCTGGCTGGCGGCCACCATGACATCAACGCCCCATGCGTCCATTTCAAACCGGTCACAGGCCAACGAGGCGATGCAATCGGCCATCAGCAATGCGGGGTGGCCTGCGGCATCCATCGCGGCGCGGATGGCTGGAATATCGTTCAGGATCGAACTTGAAGTATCCACATGCGTGGCCAGCACCGCCTTGATCTTGTGGCCGGTATCAGCGCGCAGGGCCTGTTCCAGCCGGTCCAGATCCACCGGCGCGCGTTTGCCGAAATCCAGCAACTCCACCTGCGCGCCCAATGTGCGGGCAATCTCGGCCCAGCCATGGCCGAACCGTCCTGTTGCGGGCACCAGCACCGTGTCACCGGGGGCGATGGTGTTGGCCAACGCCGCCTCCCATGCGCCGTGACCATTACTGATATAGATCGCGGCGTGATGCTCGGTGCGGGCGACGCGGCGCAGATCGCGCATCAGGTCCGGCATCATGTCGATCAACTCGCCCTCGTAGATATTGGGCGCCGCACGGTGCATGGCGCGCAAAACCGCCTCGGGCATGACCGACGGGCCGGGAATGGCCAGATAAGGGCGACCGTTGCTAAGCGTCATATGCATGCCTTCCAGTAATCACGCGCCGACATTACCCCTATCCCGCGCGCCGTCAATCGCTTGCCATGACGCGCCGTGGCCCCTAAATGGGGGCAACGCCGGGGCCTTCCCGACAAGACGGAGCGCACATCATCCCATGAAACTGTTCAAACGGATCGTCGATTGGGAACGGGCGCTGCGCATGTCCTATGACGTTGACCTGTCCACCCCTGAAAATCGCCGCCGCGCACATATCTACAACCTGTGGTTTGATCACGCCGTGCTGCGCAAGGTCTGGACCAATTTCTATCCGGTTGCGCCGGGGGTTTACCGATCCAACCAGCCGACACATGAACGGTTCGAGCGACTGAAGCAGATGGGCATCAAGACCATCCTGAACCTGCGCGGGGCCGCCGGGGCGGCGCATTATCTGGTGGAGGAGGAAAGCTGCCGACGCTTGGGGCTGACCTTGGTCAGCGTCAATCTGATGGCCCGTCAGGCCGCGCCGCGCCACGATATCCTGCATCTGATCCGCGCCTTCCGCGAGATCGAAAAGCCCTTTGTCATGCATTGCAAATCGGGGGCCGATCGGGCCGGGTTTGCCGCCGCCATTTACCTCATGGAGATCGAGGGCAAGCCAGTGTCCGAGGCGCGCAAAATGCTAAGCGTGAAGTATATTCACCTGAAATGGTCGCGCACCGGGGTTTTGGATCACATCCTTGATCGCTACGAGGCCCAGCAGGCCGAGACCGGCATCGGTTTTGAGCAGTGGATCGCCACCGAATATGACGCAGGCCAGATGCAGGCCGATTATCTGGCCAACAAAAAGCCGATGTTCTGAACGCTTAGTAGCGTTTTGCCAGCCGCACGGGATCGGCCCCGGCCAGATAACGAAGCAACAGCGCCAAGTTCCGCGCACCACGCCGCAACCAGCCGTCGCGCTGATACTTGGCGGCGCTTGTGATCACCGCTGCGGGCATGGGGCGCAGGTGACGGCCAAGCGCGCGGGCCATGGCCACATCCTCCATCAACGGGATATCGCGAAAGCCACCGACCGAGTCGTAATCGCGCCGCGACACCAACAACCCCTGATCGCCATAAGGCAAGTGAAACGCCCACGCGCGCAGGTTGGCCCAAGCGGCGACCAGCATGGGCGCAACCCCCTTGGCATCAAAGCGCAGGCGGAAATACCCGGCCCGGCCCTGCGCCATATGCGCCTGTACGATCTGCGGCCAATCCGGCGGCAGGGTCGTGTCGGCATGCAGAAAAAGCAGCCAGTCGCCTTGCGCCGCCTGCGCGCCAAGCCGCAACTGCCCCCCGCGCGAGGCCGCGCCCTGCACGAAAATCGCCCCCGCCTCTTGCGCGATGGTCGCGGTGGCATCCTGCGATCCGCCGTCAGACAAGATCAATTCGCGGATCAGCCCGACCTCAAGCCCTGCCGCCAGTGCTGGCAGGCTGCCCGCCAGCCCTTCGGCTGCATTCAGCGTGGGAATGATGACCGACAGTTTCGCTCGCATCCTTGCCCCCCCTGTTGTGCCGCGCGCCATGACCTATATTACGAACCAGACCGCGATGGGAGAGGCAATGACACGCAGCATCATAGAAATCACGGGGTCCGAGGCCCGCAGCTTTCTTCAGGGGCTTGTGACCAACGATATCGAAAAACTGGAGCAGGGGTTGGTCTATGCCGCCGTCCTGACGCCACAGGGCAAATATCTGGCCGATTTTTTGCTGGTCCCGTGGGGCGATGCGGTGTTGCTAGATGTGGACACGTCACTGGCAGCCGGGCTGATGCAGCGGTTGACCATGTATAAACTGCGCGCCGATGTGGCCCTGAGCGAAATCGACCTGAAGGTCAAGCGCGGCACCGGCCCTGCGCCCGATGGGGCATTCGCCGATCCGCGCCATCCCGATATGGGTTGGCGTCTTTATGGCACGCAAGGCGGTGACGACGGCACCGATTGGGATGCGATCCGCGTAGCGCAGTGTATCCCCGAGACCGGGATCGAACTGTCTCCGGATACGTTTATTCTGGAGGCCGGGTTCGAACGTTTGAACGGCGTGGATTTCCGCAAGGGCTGTTATGTCGGGCAAGAGGTGGCCGCACGCATGAAGCACAAGACCGAATTGCGCAAGGGGCTGGCCCGCGTCAACATAGACGGTGCGGCCCCGGTCGGCACCCAGATCACCGCCGATGGCAAACCGGCGGGCACTCTGTTCACGCAATCCGGCGGACAGGCGATTGCCTATCTGCGGTTCGATCGCGCCAAAGGTGCGATGCAGGCCAATGACGCCGTGGTGACCTACACGCCCTAGCGTGACGGCCAAGAAAAAGGCCGGCCCTGAGTGATCAGGACCGGCGTATTCATTTACGCGTCAGCGCGGATTAGGCGCGTTCGGCGTAGTCCATGGTTTCGGTGTTGACGATGATATCTTCGTCTTGGCCCACGAACGGCGGCACCATGACCTTGATCCCATTGTCCAGAATGGCAGGCTTGAAACTGTTGGCGGCGGTCTGGCCTTTGACGACTGGCTCGGTCTCGACAACGCGGCAGGTCACCTTTTGCGGCAGCGCCGCGCTCAACGCTTCACTCTCATAATATTCGACCTGAATGGTCATACCATCTTGCAGGAACGGGCGACGTTCGCCCAGAATTTCGGCGGGCAGTTCGATCTGTTCAAAGGTTTCATTGTCCATGAACACCAGCATGCCGTCGGTTTCATACAGGAACTGCTGATCTTTTTGCTCAAGGCGCACGCGCTCGACCTTGTCAGCACTGCGGAAGCGTTCGTTCAATTTCGACCCGTTGCGCAGGTTGCGCATCTCGACCTGAGCAAAGGCGCCGCCCTTACCGGGTTTGACGTGATCGACCTTGACGGCCGTCCACAGACCGCCGTTATGCTCCAGCACATTGCCGGGCCTGATTTCGTTTCCGTTGATCTTTGGCATAAGACAAAACCGTGACAAAAGGTTGATGAAGGATTGCCAACCCCTATATCTGGTGAGGCAATGGGTGGCAAGACAACGATATCCTGTGCTGCATGCGCAGCAAGCTATGCGAAATTTGCATAGAAGTTATGCATCTTCGCTCTATCCGAATCGAATAAACTCAGCCATAACCATTGCCAAGCCGAAAACACAAGACCAATAAAAACAAGGACGAAACATGACTGATTTCGTTGACGGCACGGCATTCAATGCCGAGCAAGGCAACCGCGCTCGTAAATTGTTTGCCGCCGTGGTTCTGGCAGCGCTGGACGATGCCATTGCCGATGACAAGAAGTATGGAAATGGCCCCGAGCAGATTGCTCGGTGGGCACGCTCGCGCGATGGCCGCGAGGTGCTGTCCTGCGCCGGGATTGATCCGAACGAACGCGTCGTTACGGGGCTGATGGATTTTGTCGGCAAAGGGGTTCGCACGTCGGTTGCGCTTTCGCGCGAAGAAAGCGAACGTCGCAACGCCGCCGCACAGGCCGAAGCCGCCTGATCCGACACGCCGGATAGACTATAGAACAGGCCCCGCCATACCGGCGGGGCTTTTCATTTCTTTGCGGCCATATCTTGTTTGCCCAACCTCTGACACTTGAAGGCTTTCCTAGGTCACGCGCGACCGCTAAGACCACTGGTGAGCAGTGCAAAGAGGCGTCAGATGGCCAAATCGATCATGATTCAGGGTGCGGGCTCGAACGTGGGCAAGTCGATGCTTGTCGCCGGACTGGCGCGGGCCTTTGCCAATCGTGGCCTGTCGGTCGCGCCGTTCAAGCCGCAAAACATGTCAAACAATGCCGCCGTCACCGAAGATGGCGGCGAGATCGGCCGCGCGCAAGCCTTGCAGGCGCTGGCGGCACGGCGTGCCCCGATCACCGATATGAACCCGGTGCTGCTGAAACCCGAAACCGATACAGGCGCGCAAGTGATCGTGCAGGGCCAACGCTTTGCCACGTTGCGCGCGCGGGACTATTCCAAAGCCAAACCGCGCCTGATGCCGCCGGTGCTGGACAGTTTCAAACGGCTTAGCGCGTCTGCCGATCTGGTGATCGTCGAAGGCGCGGGCAGCCCGGCCGAGATCAATCTGCGGGCGGGCGACATCGCCAATATGGGCTTTGCCCACGCGGCGGGCGTTCCCGTGGTGCTGGTCGGCGATATCGACCGGGGCGGCGTGATTGCGCAGATCGTCGGCACTCAGGCCGTTTTGCCGCCCAAGGATGCCGCGCATATCAAAGGCTTTGCCATCAACAAGTTTCGCGGTGATGTCAGCCTGTTCGACGATGGTCTGGTCGAAATCGCGCAGCGCACTGGCTGGCCGTCATTGGGGGTTGTGCCATGGTTTGCCGACGCGTGGCGTCTGCCCGCCGAAGACGTGATGGATATCGCATCCACCAAGGGCGGCGCCTTTAAAGTGGCGGTGCCCCGTCTGGGCCGGATTGCGAATTTCGACGACCTTGATCCGCTCTCGTCCGAGCCTGACATCAGCGTCGAGATCGTCGAGGCGGGTCAGCCCCTGCCCGGCGACGCCGATCTGGTTTTGATACCCGGCAGCAAATCGACAATCGCCGATTTGGCGCATTTCCGGGCGCAAGGCTGGGATATCGACTTGGCCGCCCATATCAGGCGCGGCGGGCACGTGTTGGGCATTTGCGGCGGCTATCAGATGCTGGGCCGGGCCATCGCCGACCCCGACGGCATCGAAGGCGCGGCCGGCACGGTGCCCGGCCTTGGCCATCTGGATGTGGTTACCGTGATGAAGCCGGAAAAGCATCTTGCGCTGACCGAAGCCACCTACCGCGCCACAGGCGATGCGGTGCAAGGCTATGAAATTCACCTTGGCGAAACCAGCGGACCAGATTGCGCCCGTGCATGGCTGGATATTTCGGACCGCCCTGAGGGGGCTGCATCCCCATCGGGCCGCGTGCGCGGTTGTTATCTGCACGGGTTGTTTGCCTCCGATACGTTTCGGGCGGCCTTTCTGGCTGATCTGGGCGGGCAATCCGGGCTGACCTATGGAGATGATCTGGAAACGACGCTGGATGCTTTGGGCCAACACATGGAAACCCATATGGATCTGGACCTGCTGTTGAAACTGGCCGCGCCTTTGGCCTAGTGTTCTGCGCCTCTACCGTTCGGCGAAAGTACGCGCGTCAGCTATGCGCAGGGAGCGGAGTTTGCAAAGTGGCGAAACCTGATTTCGACCCCAGAGCGGACATGTGCGCCCGGCCCCTCGCCGGACCGCGGGATGGCGATCAACAGGTCGTCTTCGCGCTTTATGCCAGCCAAATCCGTATTCCGAATGAGCGGCGCACCCAGCTAAACCAAATCGCCAGCCCGGGGGGCGGTCTGGCGAGGGGCCGGGCACCTTCGGTGCTATTCCGGCCCGGGCTTTAGAACGACCGTTTCGCCCCGGATATCACTCAACGCAAGCACAACGAATGTCCAATCTGATCAGCCCTGTCGACGCGCAAGGGAATGTCCACTTCGTCGCTGACTGCCGCCATCGGCCATTTCCACGTGGAATACTTGCCTCATGACGTCATGCGTGCCGTCGCACGGGCATTTTGTGTCAGGTGCAGGCCACTAGTCCAGTTCGTGACTGCTGAGGGCGCGGTGAATTTCACGCCGCACCAGTTTGCGGACATTGCGGGTAATCCGCTCACCCAAAGCGCCCTGCAATTCCTGACGCACGATTTCGCTGACCATATCGCGCAGCGCCTCTTCGTCGATGACGGTGTCGGCGCGTTCATCATCCCACAGGGATGCCTCATCTGGCATCTCATCGCTGGAATCTGATGCGTGCAAAGCGTCCGGCCCATATGCGCCTGCCGTTTCATCGTTTGGCTTGATCCGTTGATCGTCAGCCAAATCCGACGCCTGTGACACCTCTGACACCAAGTTTTTAGTATCATCGGCATTTTCAGCCGCATCATTCATCGGCGCGTCGCCGTTCGCGTCATCCGCGCCATCCGCGTCGTCATACGCGGGTTCGGGGCCGTAATCCTCCCACGCCATGGGCGAGACCGCGCCACCTGAATAGGCGTCATCCGACTCGCCATCGGGCTCCCATTGATCGTCTTGCGCGGCAACTGCGGCCTCAACCTCGGCGATGCGATCTCCTAGGCCCGGGGCTTGTGACGGATCTGCCGCTTGGGTCTGATCCAGCACATAAGGGTCGTCATCAACATGCGCGGCATCATCCGACGCGGCATCTGTTTCGGCGCTGTCATCCTCGTCGGCGCTGTGATCTTCCGCTGTGTCTTCGGCGGTGTCCTGCTGTTCGTGATCATACGCGCTATGGCTGAACCGAAGGGCGGATTCATCCGGATCTTCTGTGGGCGGATCTTGTTGGGCAGTGTCTTGGGCAGTGTCGGCAGGTTCCGCCTGCGATTCGGACTCTGGTTGCGGGTCTGTATCGCTGGCGTCCACCCGCAAGGCAGGCGTCAGCACCAGCCGATTTTCCGCCCCGCCGTGAGAGGCGTCAGAGACCATTGTTCCAGATGTACCGGACTGTTCAGCGGCAGATACGTCGGGGCGGTCGTCGACCGAAACCAGCCGACGAATAGACGACAGAACGTCTTCGATTTCCGCATTGCTGACGGGATCAGACATAATTCAACACCACTCTTGCCTCACCTCAGTCTACCGGCGAGGCGCCGGTCACACAATAGATTAGGCCGGGTTTTAATCTTTCCCCAAGGCGCGCAGCACCCGATCCAGCTTGCGACCCTGCGGGCTGATCGCGACGGGTGCTGACTTGACCATGTTGTAATACGCTGCGGGATCATAGGTCTTGATCGGCAGGTTCAAATCCTTGGCGGTCAGTTGACCCGTGGCCGCAAGAACGGAATAGGCCGCCGTATAAACATCGATCTCAGCGGAAATCAGCGTGGCGCGGGCGTTCAACAATTCCTGTTCGGCGTTCAACACATCCAATGTCGTCCGTGCACCCAGCGTCGCCTCTTCGCGCACACCGCGAAACGCAACGGTGGCGGCGCGCACCTGTTCACTGCTGGCATCACGGCTAGCCCGCGCGGCGCGCAGACTGGCATAGGCGTTGCCAACCTCTTGCTGAACGCGGAATTGCACAACATGCAAGGCACCACGGTTGGCATCGCGCCGGGCCATCGCCTGACGCTTGAGCGCACTCAGGCGACCGCCCTGATAGATGGGGCCCGTCACCGAAATGCCCACGCTGCCCGAGCGGGTATAATCGCTATCGTCGAAATCTTCTGTCACGCCGGCCCGCCCTGTCAGGCTGACCGAGGGCTTCATGGCAGCCGATGCCGCCTTGATCGTCAACTCGGTGGCGGCCACATCATGGCGCGCCTTCAAGACATCAGGGTGATTGCGCGCAGCGACCAGTTTAGACTGATTAACATCGCCCGAAAGGTTCGGCAAAGCGCCCGGCGGCTGCAAATTGTCAGGCTGACGGCCAACAGCGGCCACAAATTCCTCGACGGCTTGGGCCAAATCCCCCTGCGCGGCGGCAAGGCCACTGCGCGCCGAGGCAAGCCGCGCCTCGGCTTGGGCGACATCGGTGCGGGTCACCTCGCCCACTTCGAAACGATCGCGCGCCGCGCGCAGCTCCTGCTCCAAAAGGCGAAGATTGTTTTGCCGAAGGTCCACGAAGGCCTGATTGCGACGCACATTCAGGTAAGCTGTCACGCCGCGCAGCAAAACCTGTTGCTCGATGCTGCGTAACGTCTGACGTGTGCCAAGAACAGTTTCCTTGGCCGCCTCAATCCGAAACCCGGTGCGCCCGAAATCATAAAGCAGCCATTCCGCAGTGATCCCAAGAGACGTATTGGTATCCGCTATCGGACGGCGGTTGCCAGAAACTTTGCTGCGTCCAAAATTGCGCGTCACGTCGACCGACCAGTTCAGGATCGGGCGAAGCTGCGACAGCGTTACCGCGACATCTTCGTCAGCGGCCCGCAGCAAGGCCCGGTTCTGTTCCAACAAACCGCTCGAATGATAGGTGCTGACCAACGTATCCGCCAGCGTCTCGGACCATGCTGCAACTGGCACCGCAACTGCGAGAACCGAGGCCAGAAGCGACCCCCTAATCTTTTTCATCGCCGAACGTCCCAAATCAATCTCCTGACAATTCACGACCGCCGAAACGTGTCCGTCGGTGTTAAAGCGTAAAGGCCGCGTGCCGTTCAAACCCGGGCAACACTGGCGCGCTTGCGTTGAATGAAAACCGCCACGTCAAATGGCCATCGATTTTATACCCAATGCGGACCACGCCAAGCGCCTCTTCCATGAACAGGCACGCGATACGACCGCCTTCTTTCAACTGGTCAATCAAATTCTCAGGCAGGTGCGTCACGGCCCCCTGAATCACAATCACGTCATACGGGCCGTGTTCCGCCGCGCCTTGGGCAAGCGGCCCTTCGTGGATCACCACATTATCCACGCCGTTTTCGGCCAGCAGGCCCTGTGCGTCGCCCGCCATGTCTGCATTTTCCTCGACGGCCACAACCGCCTCGGCCATGCGGGCAATCACGGCAGACGAATAACCCAGTGAACAGCCAATATCCAGAACCAACTCATCACCGCGAATATCCAAAGCATCAAGCATCTTGGACAATGTGCGCGGCTCAAGCACAACGCGCCCGCCGCCCAGATCGATGTTTTCGCCCACATAGGCCGCCTCGCGCATGTCGCGCGGAACAAACGCCTCACGCGGGACCGACAACATCGCGTCGATGATCGGAAATTTGGTGACGTCGGAAGGGCGGACTTGGGTGTCGACCATTACGGTGCGCCGCGCGGCATAGTCTATCATCGGGCAGGCTCTTATTTTTTGAAACACATAGCGCGTATTTTGGCACATCCACCACAAAGGAACAACGCAAATACGTGGCCACAATCGGCACGCCCGCTCTTGCACAGACCGCAGCGATCGGGTAACCGACAAAAACCACTTTGGCGGCGAGTTGGCGGAGTGGTGACGCAGCGGATTGCAAATCCGTGTACACCGGTTCGATTCCGGTACTCGCCTCCATTTAATTTCCGCGAACGACTTGAAGATAATTGTAGACGGATCGTGATTGGTGGCTGCCATTCATTTGATTGTCTATCGCCGTGGTTGCGACCACCGGCTTGTCGACAACGGGCTTTCCCGACACGCCAATCAAAGCACGCGCTGGCGCGCGGTGTTTGACTGGACCGTATGGGCGCACCGCTGATGCATGCACCTAGGTGCACCACCGGCGACGCGCTTGGGCTTCAATTTACTCTTCCGGCGTCAGGCCGACGGATTCGATTCCGGCGACGGCGGCGATCACATCGTTGTCAGAAGTGTCCCCGGTCACGCCCACGGCACCCACAATATTGCCACGCTTATCGCGCACCAGAACACCGCCGGGCACCGGCACGACTTGCCCGCCATAGACCCCGTTCACCGCCGCCATGAAATAGGCCTGTTGTTCGGCGCGGGCCATCTGTGCGCGGCCCGCCATACCCAGCATGATCGCGCCATAGGCCTTGCCATGGGCGATGCCAAAGCGGCCCGGTGCCGCGCCGTCTTCACGCTCAAACGCTTTGACGTGGCCGCCGGTGTCCAGCACGACAACCGACAATGGCTTAAAGCCAGCCTCGCGGCCTTTGGCCAAGGCTTTGCGGATGATGGAGCGGGCACGATTGAGGGAGAGTTCAGCCATTTTGGGCCTCCTACTGCTACAAATTTATGCCGATTGCGCGGCTTTGAGTTCCAGCCGGCGGCGGTGCAACACAGGCTCGGTATAGCCCGAGGGTTGCTCGCGCCCCTTGAAAACCAGATCGCAGGCGGCTTGAAAGGCTATCCCGTCAAAGTCAGGGGCCATTGGCGTATAAGCCGGGTCATCGGCGTTCTGCCGATCCACCACTTGCGCCATCTTTTGCATCGCCGCCATGGCCTCATCTTCGCTAACGACGCCGTGGTGCAGCCAGTTGGCAATATGCTGAGAGCTGATCCGG
>DATFJQ010000101.1:0-10878 GCA_035269125.1 Roseovarius sp. | reverse complement strand
TCCAGTCGGGGTTGGCCTTAAGAAACGCCTGTTCCACGACAGAGGCCGGTAATTTGACAGGCTCTTGCAGCTTGCGAAACACATCTGGGCGATTCACAGCCGTATAGGCTTTGCGCGACAGGGCGTAGTAGGCTGAGGCCGACAGGCCCGAGCACGTGCCGTGTTTTTTCCATTGATACCATGCCAGCCCAGATGTGCCCATGATGTCGGCCATTGATGCGGTCATGCGGCGCGAGGGCGCGCGCTTGGTGGTTTGGCAATGCGATGGCCAGCCGCGATGGTATTGCGGCCACAGCCCGTGCAGAACCCAGCCATGATCTGCCGCCGCGTCGCATTGCGGCGAGTTGCGCGCGTCGCCTTCCAGCGCACACCATGTGGGCGACCAACTGAGTGCCAGCACGTAGTAATCGAAATCGCCGGGGCGGCCGCCTTCGGCGCGGGCCATCCCGGACAGGAGTAACAGAACCAATACCACACGCATTCTTTGGTCTTTCAATTTGCTGACAGACCCATTATATGGTCGCCAAGTTCCCCGACAACGGAAACCTGCGCCGACCACGGTGCCGCCGAATCCCGGCGACGGGGAAGATATGCGTGAAGGAGGCCTGAATCACATGGCAAAACCGCTTATGGCAAAAGCCACCGCTGTCTGGCTGGTGGATAACACGACGCTCAGTTTCAAGCAGATTGCCGATTTCTGCGGCTTTCATGAATTGGAAGTGCAGGGCATCGCGGATGGTGACGTGGCCACCGGTGTCAAAGGTTTTGACCCGGTTGCAAACAACCAATTGACGCAGGACGAAATCGACGCGGCCGAAAAGGATCCGCTGCACAAGCTGGCGCTGAAACACAATCCGGCGGCGCAGGGTGAAGAAAAACGCCGCGGCCCGCGTTATACGCCTTTGTCGAAACGGCAGGACCGTCCCAATGCGATTTTGTGGCTGGTCAAGTTCCACCCCGAACTGGCGGACAGTCAAATCGCCAAGCTGGTGGGCACCACCAAGCCGACGATTCAGACCATTCGCGAGCGGACGCATTGGAACATCGCGAATATGCAGCCCATCGACCCGGTGGCGCTGGGCCTTTGCAAACAGTCTGAATTGGATCTGGCCGTTCAAAAAGCCGCCTCCAAGAGGGCCAAGGACGGCGAAGCGATGAGCGATGACGAACGTCGCAAGCTGCTTAGCACCGAACAAAGCCTTGAGGCGGAAGCCGAGCCGCGCATTCCCACGGCGATCGAGGGTCTGGAGACCTTCAGCCTTGGCGGGGACGACCGCGAAAAAGAACCTGAATACGACGCCGAGAGCTTCTTTAATCTGCCCGACAGCGACGACGATGACGACGAGGGTGACGACAACCGCTAAGGCGCATCTGGCAGATCAAGATTTTAACCCGGCCCCTCCCACGCGGTGGCCGGGTTTTTTACGGTCTGGACGCCGCTGCCTGCGTCAAGCGTCACAGTGTTTTGCGAGCCGTCAGGGCGGCGCTGATCGTACCGTCGTCAAGGTAATCCAGTTCCCCGCCGATGGGAACGCCTTGGGCCAGTGATGTTAGTGTAACGCGGCCTTCAAGCTGGTCGGCAATGTAATGCGCCGTGGTCTGGCCATCGACCGTTGCATTCAGTGCGAGGATGATTTCGGAAACGCCTTCGGCCTCGACCCGATTGATCAATTGCGGGATGCGCAATTGTTCCGGCCCGATTTGATCCAAAGCACTGAGCGTGCCGCCCAGAACGTGGTAGCGGCCTTTGAACGCGCCGCCACGCTCCATCGCCCAAAGATCGGCGACATCTTCGACCACGCAAAGCTGTCCGTTGGCGCGCTTGTCTGCGGTGCAGATGTCACAGACATCGGTGGTACCGATATTGCCGCAGTTCAGGCATTCGCGGGCTGAGGCGGCGACACGTTGCATGAGATCGGCCAGCGGGATCAATTGCAGGTCGCGCTTGGCGATCAGGTGCAGCACCGCGCGCCGCGCTGACCGTGGCCCGAGGCCGGGTAATTTCGCCATCAGTTCGATCAGGGCGTCGATGTCACGGTTCGAAGACATATGGCTTGGCCGTTGCAAAGAGTGAAGAGGGCGGAGCGAGGGGCCAGCCCCTCGCGCTCCCCGGGATATTTGTGAACAAAAGAAGGGCCGCGGGGGTCAGAACGGCAGGTCCATGTCCTTGGGCAGGCCCATGCCTTCGGTCAGTTTGCCCATTTCTTCCTTGGCTTTCTCGCTGGCCTTGGCTTGCGCATCCTTGATCGCGGCAAGGATCAGATCTTCGACGACTTCCTTGTCGTCCGAGTTGAAGATCGACGGGTCGATATCCAGCCCCTTGAGTTCGCCCTTGGCGGTGCAACTTGCCTTGACGAGACCCGCGCCGGATTCGCCTTCGACGATGATCTGGTGCATTTCTTCCTGCAGGCTGGCCATCTTCTGCTGCATTTCCTGGGCGGCCTTCATCATTTTGGCCATATCGCCCATTTGGCCCAATCCTTTGAACATCTTGGCTATCTCCTTGGGTCATCCGGCCTTTGTGGCCGGTCACATCTTGTTGTGTTACATATCGGGGTCTGGCGGGAAGAAGGCAAGGCAGCGTCGCCCGTGGCGTCAATCTTCCTCGAACGGATCCCATTCATCTTCGACTTCGGGCAGCGCCTCGGCGCTGGCATCGGCAGTGATATCGTCTTCGGTTCGGATCGAGGTGATCTGCGCCTTGGGAAAGGCGCTGAGCACGGCCTGAACCATCGGGTGCCCCTGCGCTTCGGCGCGCAGGGCGTTTTCCTCGGCGTCGCGTACATGTGCAATGGTGTCGGCGCCGCCTTCGTTGACGAGGGTGACACCCCATCGGCTGCCGGTCCAGCGTTGCAAGGCAGCCGCAAGCCGCTGTGACAAATCCTGAGGTGCATCGGGGGTGGGTTGAAATTCGATGCGACCGGGCCGGTAGGAGGCCAGACGCACATGGCTTTCGACCTCGACCAAAAGTTTGACGTCGCGCTGTGTGCGGATCAACTCGACCACATGCTCGAAGGTTGGGTAATGTGCCAAGGCGTGGTCTTCGGCCACGGCAAGCGCCTGCGCGTTGCCCGAGGCACTGGGGCCCGACGGGCCGCGATGGGTGGGCGATGGTGCTGTTTGGCTGCCTTGCGCCTGTGTCGTCTGAGCCGATCCGCTGGTCGTATGCGCCCCTTGCGATACGCCGCCACCGCCCGGCCCGGACGGCGGAGGAGGGGCCGGCATGTCGCGCAGTTTGCGCACCAGTTCCTCGGGGCTGGGCAGATCGGCAACATGGGTCAGACGGATGATCGCCATTTCGGCGGCCATCATTGCATTGGGGGCTTCGGCCACCTCATCCAGCGCTTTCAGCAGCATTTGCCACAGGCGTGTCAAAACCCGCATCGGCAGGGCGTCGGCTATCTGTTGACCGCGGGCGCGTTCGTCGGGGCCGATGGTGGGATCGTCCGCCGCTTCGGGGGTGATCTTGACCACGGAAATCCAATGCGTGATCTCGGCCAGATCGCGCAGCACTGCCATCGGGTCGGCGCCTTCGGCATATTGGCCCGAGAGTTCGGTCAGCGCGCCCGCCGCGTCGCCTTTCATGATTAGGTCGAACAAATCCAGGACACGGCCGCGATCGGCCAGCCCAAGCATTGCGCGGACTTGATCGGCGCCGGTTTCGCCCGCGCCGTGGCTGATGGCTTGATCCAGAAGCGATGTGGCATCGCGCGCCGAGCCTTCGGCGGCGCGGGTGATCAGCGCCAGCGCGTCATCGGTGATCTGCGCGCTTTCGGCGTCGGCGATACGGCGCAAAAGGCTGATCATCACCTCGGGTTCGATGCGGCGCAGGTCAAACCTTTGGCAGCGCGACAGGACCGTGACCGGAACCTTGCGAATTTCGGTGGTGGCGAAGATGAATTTCACATGCTCGGGCGGTTCCTCAAGCGTCTTGAGCAGCGCGTTGAAGGCGCTGGTCGAGAGCATGTGAACCTCGTCGATGATGTAAATCTTGTAGCGGGCCGAGGCCGCGCGATAGTGGACCGAGTCGATGATTTCGCGGATGTCGCCCACGCCGGTGCGGCTGGCGGCGTCCATTTCCATCACGTCGACATGGCGGCCTTCCATGATCGCGGTGCAATGTTCGCATGTGCCGCAGGGGTCGGTGGTGGGGCCGCCGGTGCCATCTGAGCCGATGCAGTTCATGCCCTTGGCGATGATCCGCGCGGTGGTGGTTTTGCCGGTTCCGCGAATGCCCGTCATGATAAAGGCCTGCGCGATCCGGTCGGCCTGAAACGCGTTCTTGAGCGTGCGCACCATGGCATCCTGACCCACCAGATCGGCAAAGGTTTCTGGCCGGTATTTCCGGGCGAGAACCTGATACGGTTTGGCAGGGGTGTCGTTCATGTCGGGCCTTGCTGGATTCGCGGGTCACTGGCCAACCTAAAGCCGGGGGCGGGGGGCGTCCACCTTGCTTTTGTGGGCATGCAGCGCAAGGGTAGGCGCTGTATGGCGTTACAGATGGGGTGTCCTATGTGGCTTGAAGTAATGTGGCGCGGTCGAAACATCAAAAACCGTGGGTGCGGGGATGGTAAGAGCCGGCCTGCACCCTGTGGCGTCTAAAAGCGCATGTCCGGCTTTGTCATACATGCTTTGCCTGTCGCGGGTGGTATCTTGGCCATCGCGCCGATGCCGGGGCGGGGCGGGTATTATGCCGAGGATATGGCCCATCTGCATGACTGGCGTCCGGCCTTGGTGATTAGCATGCTGTCATGGCCTGAACTGCGCGCAACTGGACATCAGGCGATCGGGGCCGAGTTGCAGGATATGGGAACCCGGTGGATGCATGTGCCCGTGCCTGACATGGATGTGCCGGGGCTCGAGGCCAAGGAGGCGTGGCACATGGCCAGCAATGCAGCACTGTCGGCCTTGCAGGGCAAGGGGCGGGTTTTGATCCATTGCATGGGCGGGTGCGGACGATCCGGCATGGCGGCGTTGCGGTTGATGGTTGAGGCCGGAGAGGTGCCGGGCAAGGCGTTGGATCGGCTGCGGGCGGTGCGCCCATGCGCGGTGGAGACGTCGGACCAGCTGAAATGGGCCAGCAAAGCCTGACGCAGTCGTCTCAGGGCAAAAGACGTCTGCCAATTCGCGGGGCTACAGCCTCACTGTGGCGATCATAGTGACACAAACGTGCCAAAGGCGACTGAAACGGGGATGAAGGTGAGAGGTTGGACAACGACCCAAGCGGGGCTCGTTACGGCTGCTTCCTTCCGGATCTGACCGGGTTGGCGAGGCGCCTGCCCGCGCCAACCTCTCAAGCATCTACCTAGTGGCCTTGGCATGGATTCGCAAGTGGTGCGGTGATCGGGGGGTGTCCAGCGGCAGCTGCAGGCGCATGAACCCCTCGGCGGTGTCCCCCAAATCCACCGCGCCAAGATTGGCAATCGTCTGCGGATAGGCGCGCAGGCCGGGGCCGGTGAGGTGGATCGCGGTCGTGTCGGGCAATGCTGTGAAGGCCCAAACCGGTGTGACGTGATCTGAAATTGGCCCGTGATCGCGGATGAAAGCGGCCAGAATATCGCGCACCGGTGTTGCGCCCTTGAGAACGATATCATCGTCGGGCAAGGTCGTATAAGGCCCGCCGCCGAAAGCGCGGTAACTGTTTGTGGCAATCAAAAAGCGATCATCCTCCGACACAGGTTTCGCATTGTGGCGCAGCTCCCGTACGCGGGTTGCATCCGCATTGGCAAGCTGCCCATCGGGGCCATAGCGTGGCGGTTGTGACAGGTCGATCCGGTAGGTGATGCCGTCAATCACATCAAAGGCATGGCCCGGCATACGCGCATCCCATAGCGCTTGGCCCTGTTGGCCGGGGATCAGGGTGTGAAAGCAACTGGCCGCGCGTTCAAGCCAATCCCGCAGGCGCGCCCCGGTGATGCGTGCGCCGACCAATGTATTGGGAAACCCATAAAGATCGGCCGCGTTGCGCAGGCGCACCGGACCTTGGGGAATATCGGTGTAATAGTACGGACCGCCGCGACCGCCGGTTTTGAAGGGCGCGGTTGCGGACAATACCGGCAATTGCGCGTCGGGCGTCCCGGTGATCGCCCGAGCTAATGCATGCGCTTGTGCCCGGTTGACCAGTTGTAGTGTTGGATCGGTGCGGACCGTTGCCAGATAACTGTGCAAGGGTGCATTTGCGGTGTTAAGTGGCGTTTCGATCAGCGCAAGGGTATGCTGGTGTGCCTTTTCCAGCGTTGCACTGAGTGCGGGATCAGGCGGCACCGTGTGGCCGTCTTTTGGTGCGACGGGGCGGGCCTCGGCCCGGTGCGCGGTGACATGCCAACCACTTGGCCCACGCGACAACGTCAGATCAAGCACCCCCAGATGCGACCCGGCAAACCCGGCCATGATGGCCGGTGTGTCGTTCAATGTGCTTGCTACGGCATCGACACCGGGCACATCGGAATGCGTGGCAGAGGGAAAGACCTGATGGCTGTGACCGGCCAGAACCGCATCCAGCCCCGGCACACGCGCCAGTTCCAGTGCCGCGTTTTCTTGATCGGGACTGTCGGGGCCGGGAGATATTCCGGTATGGGCCAATGCGATCACCAAATCAGCCCCGGCTTTGCGTGCCATCGGAACCACGCGCCGGGCGGTTTCCGTAATCCCATGGACGTCCACCAGATCGCACAGTTGGTTGTGGTCCCATATGACCACCTGTGGCGGAACCAGTCCGATCACCGCGATCCGCAGGTCATGCGCGCCGCCGGTTTCATCGTTCAGTCGGCGGCTCAGTATTTGAAAGGTCGCAAACGACGGGGCACCCGTCGCGCGGTCGGTGACATTGGCGCAGGTCACTGGAAAATCCGCATGATCCAGTGCCTCGTTCAATGCGGGCAAACCAAAATTGAACTCGTGATTGCCAAGTCCGACAACATCATAGCCAATGTGGTTCATCGCGCAGATCACCGGGTTGGGCCCTGTCCAACCATTGTTTTTCTGCGCGGTTAGATCCGCCAAGGGTGAGCCTTGCAGAAAGTCGCCATTGTCGAAAAGCAGGCAATTTTCTACTTCGTGTCGGGCCTGCGTGATCAAGGTGGCGACGCGGGCAAGCCCTGTGGGTTGCTCGCCTTGGTTCGTATAGTAATTGAACGGCAAAAGATGGCCGTGAATGTCGGTTGTTTCCAGCAGGCGCAATTTCAGCCGAGGGTTTGACGTACGCGTCTGTTCTGGGCTTTTTTCCTGTCGTGCGGCAGACTGTTGGGCCACTTTTGTTGGGTCTCCCTTGTGAGGCTGGCTTGTGGCGTGGGGTTTTTTAACACAAGGCCGGACGGTGCCGACCGGAAACACAACATTCGAACGCATCTCAGTATGCGGTTTAACAGGCTGCCATTCAATCGCCCTAAGGTAGAAAGTTGTATATTTTTGCAAATGCCGTGATCTTGAAATGGCAATGCGCAAGCGCTGCCGCCGGATGTGATCGTATTGCTCGCTTGCCCGGAACGGCGCATCGTGCCACCTGTGATCGAAAACAGGAGGCTGCTCATGCGGCATGCGGAAACGGTGACATTTGGAGGGTCGGCGCTGGATCGTGCCCATGCGTTGCGTGGCGATGACGTGGCGCTGAGCAAAGCGATTGCGCAAGGACAGGCCGACACGCTGCTGCTGTGGCGCGGCAAGCCGTTGGTTCGGGCCGAAACACTGGACGCTATGATTCGCCTGCCCATGGATCACCCGGTATTGGCGCAGTCGGATGGGCCGCCGATCCTGCTTGGGCAGGATGAAAGCGGCCGCTTGATCTTTGCGCATGATATCTCGGGTTGGCGGCCCGAGGGGGTGGACGAAGCAGGGCTGAACCAGTTCCTGGACCTGTCGGAACAAACCCATCCAGATCTGTCGCAAGATGCTGTTTTCGCTGAATTGCGGCGCATCATGACACGGCTTAGCGCGCGCGATGCTGAACTGGCAGCAACCGCACGCGGCTTGCTGGGCTGGCATGCATCACACGGGTTTTGCGCCCGCTGCGGGGCGCAAAGCACCATGCAGCGCCACGGGTGGCAGCGGCAATGCCCGAATTGTGGTGCTGTGCATTTCCCGCGCACTGATCCTGTGGTCATCATGTTGATCACACGTGGCAACAAGGTGCTGATGGGGCGGTCGCCCGGATGGCCCGAGGGGATGTATTCCCTGTTGGCAGGCTTTGTGGAACCCGGCGAAACCATCGAAGCCGCCGTGCGCCGCGAGGTGGACGAAGAAACCGGTATCAAGGTGGGCGCCGTCAGTTATCTGGCCAGCCAGCCGTGGCCGTTTCCCGCGTCGCTGATGATCGGCTGCCGGGGTGAAGCGGTATCGGATGTGATCACCATCGACCCGGTGGAAATCGAAGATGCGCTATGGATGACCCGCGAAGATATTTTGCAGGCTTTTGCCGGAGAGCATCCGTTTCTGGCCCCGGCACGCAAGGGTGCGATTGCGCAGTTTTTGCTGCGCAACTGGCTTGCAGACAGCTTGGAATAAAGCGACACTGTAAACAGGCAGAAACGGGTCGAGTATATGAAGTTCAGCAGTCACGAGGATATCGAAGCGCCAATCGACACGGTGTTCGAGGCCATCACAGATTTTCCGGCGTTCGAACGTCAGGCATTACGGCGCGGGGCCGAGGTTCAGCGCAGCGACAGTCTGGCGCAACCGGGGCCGGGTATGACATGGGATGCGGCCTTTATGCTGCGTGGCAAGCGCCGCGAGATCAAGATTGAATTGGCACGCATGGACCGGCCCAATGGTGTTCTGGCCGATGCTCGCTCGCCCAATCTGAAGATGCAGTTCGAAGTTGATCTGGTGGCGCTATCCCGCAACCGCACACGGCTAAGCGTAAACCTTGCGCTTGAACCGAAAACTCTGGCGGCCCGGTTGATGCTGCAATCCATGAAGCTGGCGCGCAAGACGCTCACACGCCGTTTTCGCAAGCGTGTCGCCGAATTTGCAACCGATGTGGAAAACCGCAACAAAAGCGCAACGACGGCCTGAGTCAGAGCCCGCATGGTGCAGGCCGCCGGCGCAACCGTTCAATGACGGCGCGGATCGGCGGGATAGACGCCCAGCATGGTGATGTCCGACGTGAAATACTCCAATTCCTCCAACGCCCGTTGGACGGCAGGATCATCGGGGTGCCCCTCGATATCGGCATAGAATTGCGTGGCGGTGAATGATCCGTCGACCATATAGCTTTCCAGCTTGGTCATGTTCACACCATTGGTGGCGAATCCGCCCATCGCTTTATACAGCGCGGCCGGAATGTTGCGCACTTGAAACACAAAGCTTGTCATCATGCCGTCATCGCCGCGGCGCGACAAATCAGCCTTGGGGGCCATGACCAGAAACCGGGTGGTGTTGTTGCCGTGATCCTCGATATGGCGGGCCAGCACGTTCAGGCCATAGATGTCGCCCGCCAGTTCGCTGGCCAGCGCGGCGAGGCCGGGTTCGGCCACCTCGGCCACATGCTTGGCCGATCCGGCGGTATCCGCGCCGGTGATCCGGCGAATCCCGTGTTTGCTCAGAAAGGCGCGACATTGGCCCAATAGCATGGTGTGGCTCATGGCGCGGTCGACATCCTCCAGCCGAGTTCCGGGCAGTGCCAGAAGGTTTATGTGCACGCGCACGAAGGCCTCGGACACGATATGCAGCCCGGATTTCGGCAGCAGGTGGTGAATATCGGCCACCCGCCCGAAGGTCGAGTTTTCCACCGGCAGCATGGCCAGCGCGGCCTGACCCTCGCGCACCGCTTCAATGGCGTCCTCGAAGGTGCGGCAGGGCATCGCCTCCATGTCGGGAAAGGTTTCGTGGCAGGCCTGATGCGAATAGGCGCCGGGCTCACCTTGAAAAGCGATGCGCTGGGTCATTTTGGGCTGTTTCCTGTCAAAACTTAAGCGGTCGGGCGATTGGTCGCGCAAACTACACCTTGCGCCGGACAAGGGGAAGCGGATAGATACCGCGCGACGGATACTAACGGGAAACGGGCTAATGTTCGATACGATGACATTTACGAAGGTCCTGGGCAGCTTCTGTGGCGCCCTGCTGATCTTTCTTTTGGGGCAGTGGGCGGCCGAGCTGCTTTATCACACCGGCGGTGGTTATGGAGATGACTATCAGCAAGGTTACGTGATCGAAACCGGCGCTGACGAAGGCACCGAAGAAGTGGTTGAAGAAGGCCCCAGTTTTGCCGAACTTTACGCCTCGGCCGATCTGGGCAAAGGCGAACGTGTCTTCAATAAATGCAAAGCCTGCCACAAGCTGGACGAGGGCGTAAATGGCACTGGGCCTTACCTGCATGGCGTGGTTGGCCGAGATGTGGCCGCAGCCGATGGGTTTGGCTACTCGGGTAGCCTTGTTGCCGTGGCAGATGTCTGGACCCCGCAAGAGCTGAGCGCGTTTTTGGAAAAGCCTTCGTCCTACGCGCCCGGAACCACGATGGGCTTTGCTGGTCTTGGCAAAATCGAAGATCGCGTGAACGTGATCGCCTATCTGGACCAAACCGATGGCGACATGACCACGCTTGAGGTTCCCGCCGAGGAAGAGGCCACAGCCGAGCCTGCCGCCGAGGACGGTGCCGCGACCGAGACGGCGCAGGCCGATCCGGTGCCAGCGCAGGCCGAAGAAACCGCTGCCGAGGAAGTGACCGCGGAAGAGCCAGTGACCACCGAGGCCGAAGGCACGCCCGCAGCAGAGGCCGAAGCCGCTGCCGCAACTGATACAGCTGGCGGATCAGACTTTGCCGCACTGGTTGCCGCCGCTGATCCTGGGGATGGTGAAAAACTGTGGCGCGGCTGCCGGGCTTGCCACAAGCTGGACGATGGCGCCAATGGCGTCGGTCCGCATCTGTACGGTATTGTCGATCGA
>DATFJQ010000100.1:0-19101 GCA_035269125.1 Roseovarius sp. | reverse complement strand
TCGCGGGTCACAAGCGCGGCAAGCTGCTCTTGTGTCATGGTGTCGGTTCCATCGGGCCGTGCGGGCACCACGATATAGCGCATGTCGGCGGTGCTGTCATGCACGCGGATGGTGGTGCTGTCGGGCAAGGCCACCCCGAATTCACGCAGCACGGCGCGCGGCTCACGTACCGCGCGGGCACGGTATTCGCGCGTTTTGTACCAATCCGGCGGCAGGCCCAACAGGTTGCGCGGATAGCAAGAACACAGCGTGCAGACGATCATGTTATGGGTCTGCGGCGTGTTTTCCACCGCGATCAGATGCAGCGGACCGATATCGAACCCCATGTCCCGGCACGCTTGCGACGCGTTTTCCAATAACCGCCCCTTGAAGGCCGGATCGGTCCAGGCGCGGGCCACGACCGCCGCGCCATTGGCCGGGCTGCGGGCATCCATCGCATCGATTTGCGCGGCCACCTCGGCGGGGCTGAGATGGCCCTTTTCGATCAACAACTCGCGCACGGCGATTTCCATGCGCTGCCAATAACTAAGCGGTGTGTCGTTGTCGGCGCGGTAGGGATGGCCCGAGGGGCTCAGCCCGGAATGGTCGTGGTGATCGTGGGGCATGTGTCAGATTTTTTCCAGCCAATGGCCATAGATTTCGGCATCCAGCGTATCAGTAGGGTGTTCGGCGGCGGTGCCCCAAAGCTCGGCCATGGTAAACCGCACGCGGTACAGCGGCTGTTTCTCGGCGGGCAGACCGTAGGCCAGTTGTTCGGGGTTGGAAAACGGTCCGAGCGCGCGCTCGATCACACCGGTCTTGCCGCGCAGATAGGCCGGGGTGCGCACATGGCCGGGCGGCATGATGGTTTTAACGCGCACATACTCAGGCATCGGGCGCCTTTTGGGCAGCGGCATATGTGGGGCCGCGTTCGGCGATCTGTTCCATCCGCTCGCCCAGTTCTGTCAGGGTGTAAGCCCCGGCTTCGATCAGGTTTTGATTGATCGCGGCGATCCAGCGTTCGTAATAGGACATGGTTTCAAACGCGTCTTCGCCCATGTCTTCCAACGCGCGGCGCAACCCGTCCACGGTGAAAAAGCCTTTGGCCCCGCACAGCACCATCAGGGCATCGACACGCTTTTCCCAAAGCGCGAAATCATGATCATCGGCACAAACCGGGCCAGCATCCTGTCCGCCCATGTCGTGCCAGCGGCGTCCATCGGTATCGGTCATACTGGTAGGCTAGGGGCAACCTGTGGGCCTGTCCAGAGGTCAGTTGGATTCAATAAAAGCGCAAATCGCCCAAGGCCAGATCGGCGGCGAACGCGCGTCCGATGCCCACAAGGCCGACCCGGCGCAGGCTGGACAAATCCAGCGGCGCGCTCAGGCGATGTGGCGTGAACTCGGAGAACGGCAGTTTTATGGTCGTCCAGTGGCCCGGCGCGGCAAATTCCGCCCGGTACGATTGCCATGGCCGGGTGACATCGGCAGTGCGCAGATGGACATTATAGCGTTGATCGTTGCCCACAACGTTCAGCGCCAGCCCGGTGTAGCCGCTTGCATCAATGCCCTGACCGTCGGGGCGCAAATCCAACGCCATTTGCAAAAATCCACCGTCGTTTTCAAGGCTGACCGTGCCTGTCATGCGCAGGGCAGAGCGGCCTTCAATTATGCTGTGTGCCAGTGTGCCGTTCGAGACCCCACCCATGACCCGATCCGAGATCAATTCCCACGCCGTGCCGCGCGGGGTTTGGCCTGAGGGCAGGGACAGATCGTCAATGATGGAGGATGGACTGGACATGGAGGGAGTGTAGGGCAGACAAGGTGTTTAACCAAGTGGTCTGCAATGACTGGAGGGATGTCATGCGTCTTCTTCTTCCTCCTCTTGGCTGACTAGGGTGATTTCGCCACGGGCTTCGAGGGTACGGATCGCATTGACGATTTCGGTCATCGCGGTTTCACCCTCACGGGGTTTGATGCGACCCTGCTCTTGGATTTCTTCGCGCAGCGCATCGGCCATCCGGTTCGAGATGTTGCCAAGAATGAACTCCGCCGCCGGGGCCAAATCACCGCCCTGGTCAGTGGCCGACGCTAGGGCGGTGACAAGAACGGCCTGATCCACTTCGCGGATGATCTTGGGAATGTCGACAGCGGCGACACGGGCCGGAATGTGAACAAAGGTGAAAATCGCCTTGCGCACCAGTTTGGCAAAATCCTGATCGGTCTCATCCAGCCCGGTCAACACGTCGTCGCGCGTGGCGGCAGCGGAAAAGTTCAGGATCGCACCGACGCGTTCCACCGGGCCGTCGTCAAAGGCGGTCTCGGGCACATCATGGAGTTGCGCGGCCAGCGCCAGCCCGATGCGGTCCACGGCCTCGGGGGTGACGGCCCCGGTTTGCGAAACCGCATAGGTGATGCGCCGGGCCTGATCGCCGGGCAAACGGCCCAAAAGCTCGGCGGCGCGGGCGACATCAAGCTTGGATAGCATGACGGCGGCCACTTCGGTGCTTTCGCGGGTGATCATCTTCGCAAGGTCGTCGGTTGCGGCGGCGCGCACCTGTTCCCAAGGGTCGCCAAATTGGCGCACACCAGCCTCTTTGCGCAGGCGGGCGGCGGTTTGTGGGCTGATCCGGCCATCCAGCGCCGTCAGCGCGCCCGCCACGCCGCGGGGAAACGTCAGGCCCATCGCCTCAAGCTCGGCGGCGAATTCAGCGACGACATCGGCAAGGGTCGACCGATCGACATAGCGCATCGATCCCATCTGCGTGGTCAGTTGCGCCTGAAGCTGTTCGGGCAGGTCCGTCAGGGGAATGTCTGCGCCTTCATTCAACAAAAAACGCACGATGATCGCGGCCTTCTGACGACGCGACAAACGTGCGCTAGCAGGCCCAGAGGCGCGGCTTGGTGTGATCCGTGCAAGCGGTGTTGAAGTGCTCATCCCGTCCCTCAATGCGGCGTTGATCGCAGTCTAGGGGCGAAGGGATGAAGAATTGCCTAAGGAATATCCGCGCGCGCGGAACATTTGCGCGCGTCCGCGCAATCGCTGGCGCGCCGCGGCCTAGCTGCTGATCTGCGGCACGCAGGCATTGGCGTCGGCATCCCATGTCGTGCCTTCGATACAGGACATGGCCTGATGATCATGCGCGGGACATGCAAAGCCCGCGACGGCCGAGGACAAGGTCAGAGCTGCGGCGGCCAGAATGGTTTTGAAGGTCATTTCTGTAACTCCTGTTGAACCACAACAGCACATTAGCACGGTTTTGCCGTCTCTCAAAACGCGGCATGAAAAAAGGCGGCCCTGATGGGGCCGCCGTGCTGAAATTCAGGGCAGTAAGGGCGCTGTCAGCTTTCGCCGAACACGCGCTTGAAGATCGTATCGACATGCTTGGTGTGATAGCCCATGTCGAATTTCTCTTCGATCCGATCTTTGCCAAGTGCCGCGACCACATCGGCGTCAGCCAAAAGTTCCTGTTTGAAATCGGTGCGGTCTTCCCAGACCTTCAGCGCGTTGCGCTGAACCATGGCGTAGGCGTCTTCACGGCTGACACCGGCCTGCGTCAGCGCCAGAAGCACCCGCTGCGACATCACGAGGCCGGGGAATTTGTTCATGTTGTCCAGCATGTTTTCGGGGAAAATCAGCATCTTGTCGATCACGCCAGTCAGGCGGGCCAGTGCGAAATCCAGCGTGATGGTGGCATCCGGGCCGATCATCCGCTCGACCGAGGAATGCGAGATGTCGCGTTCGTGCCATAGCGCCACGTTCTCCATCGCGGGCACCACCGCCGAGCGCACGAGGCGGGCCAGCCCCGTCAGGTTTTCCGTCAGCACAGGGTTTTTCTTGTGCGGCATGGCCGACGAGCCTTTTTGCCCCATCGAGAAGAATTCGGCGCCCTCTAGCACCTCGGTGCGCTGCATGTGGCGCACTTCGATGGAGATGTTTTCGATCGACGAGGCGACGACACCAAGCGTGGCAAAGAAAGCTGCGTGACGGTCACGCGGGATGACCTGGGTGGAAATCGGTTCGGGCTGAAGGCCCAGTTGCTTGCAGACATGGTCTTCGACGCCGGGGTCAATATTGGCGAAGGTGCCGACCGCGCCAGAAATCGCGCCGGTGGCCACCTCGTCGCGGGCGGTTTTCATGCGGGTCAGGTTGCGGTCCATCTCGGCATAGAAACGCGCGAAGGTCAGGCCCATTGTAGTGGGTTCGGCGTGGATCCCGTGGCTGCGGCCAACGCGCAGGGTGTTCTTATGCTCAAGCGCGCGACGTTTGAGGGCGGCCAGAAGCCCCTCGATATCGGCAATCAGAATATCGGCGGCGCGCACCAGTTGCACGTTGAAGCAGGTATCCAGCACGTCCGAACTGGTCATGCCTTGA
Organism: Roseovarius sp.; assembly: GCA_035269125.1. GTDB lineage: Bacteria > Pseudomonadota > Alphaproteobacteria > Rhodobacterales > Rhodobacteraceae > Roseovarius. The sequence goes on along the minus strand of DATFJQ010000100.1, from coordinate 14,747 downwards.
TGCACGAAACGTGCCTCGTCACTGCCGACATGTTCGGCCAGATGGGTCAGAAAGGCGATGACGTCATGTTTGGTCACGGCCTCGATCTCGTCGATGCGGGCCACGTCGAATTCGACATCCTTGGCTTTCCACACGGCCTCGGCGTTTTCGCGGGGGATGACGCCCAGATCGGCCATGGCATCGCAGGCGTGGGCCTCGATTTCGTACCAGATGCGGAATTTGCTTTCTGGCGACCAGATTGCAACCATGTCGGGGCGGGAGTAGCGAGGAATCATATGACGAGCCTTTGTCTGTCCTGTAACGGTTGTGCCGGGTTTAGACGCAAGGGGCGGGCGCAGCAAGCGAATGGCGAGAGGATCAGGCGCGATGACATCAGGTGACGCCACAATCGGTGCACGCACGCTGGCCGATTTCGAAGGCCGCTGGCAGATGAAACGCCGGATCGTGCAGGCCGACGGCACGGTGGCACGGTTGCAGGGGGTAGCTGATTGGCAGCCTGTGTCTGACGGTCTGGTCTGTGAGGAGCGCGGGCTGTTGCAGGTGATGGACCAGCCACCGCTTGAGGCGCAGCGCCGCTATCTGTGGCGCGAAGATCTGAGTGTGCTGTTCGATGACGGGCGTTATTTTCATCAGGTGCCTGCATATGGCGGCACATGCGATCATTGGTGTGATCCCGACCAATATGACGGGCGCTATACGTTTGGCTTGTGGCCGGTCTGGCGCTGCATCTGGCAGGTGCGGGGGCCACGCAAGGATTATGTGATGATGACCGAATATCGCCGGTGACGCGGGGCTGTGGCGTGTCAAGAGGGGGCGCTGCCCCCGTCGCGGCACGCCGCGACTCCCCCGGAGTATTTCAAGAACAATGAAGAACGGGACATGAGCAGCCAATGACAGGTATTTTTCAATCACGCCTTCCTTATGACGTGGAGGCGCAGCCACGGTTGCCCGGTATTGCGCCGCTGGATCCGGCGCAATGGTTGATGGTGGACGACGCCTTTGCCGCGCAGATGGCGGAACGGGCGCGATTGCTGGCCGCGCAGCGCGACGCGGTTCTGTCGGTCACACCCGACGGTTGGGCGGCGGCCGAGGAACTTCTGGAGTATGTGCTGGCATGGTTGCGCGATCACGCGCCCGGTTATGACGTGAGCGGTGATGCCGTGCGACGGCCCGATGGTCAGTGCGTGGTCGTGGATCGGGCTGATCCGATGGGCACATTGGGGCATTTGGTGCAAGAGGATCTGTGCCTGCTGCAAAAGCAGGGCGACGAGCATGTTTTGACCGCTGCGGTGCTGTGTTTCCCGGCCAGTTGGCGTCTGGCGGACAAGATCGGCAGGCCGTTGACCGGCATTCACGTTCCGGTACCTGAGTATGACGACGCGATTGCGCGGCGGGTGCAGCGCCTGTTTGACGGCGTGCAGGTGGGCCGCCCGCTGTGGCGGTTCAACGCGTTGCGCTATGAAGACCCGGCCTTGTTTCAGCCATTCAAGCGGCAAGCGCCGCAACCGGTGGATCGCGACGGGTTGCCCTATTTGCGCAGCGAACGGCAATGCGTGCTGCGGCTGCCGGAAACGCGGGCCTGCGTCTTTTCGATCCATACATTCGTGCAGCCCGTCGGCTGAGGCCGGGGTGGCTCAGGTCGAGACTGGCACCAGATCGCGCAGCATCGTGTAAGTGAACAGCGAGGCCCCGAGCGCTGGCACATACAGCATCAAGGTGATGGCCAGCGTATGGACGGTGAGGCGCAGGGGGTGTGTGGGATCTGCGCGTTTGGAAAGCCAGTGTCCTGCAATCGCGTGCCATGGCAAGGCCTTGGGCGGCACGTCGATGGTCTCGGCGCGCTCTGCCCCGGGAATGAACCGTGCGGGCGATGCGCCGGCCTGCGCGGTGTCTGGGGCAGGGCCTGCTGGGTTCGGCCTTGCACCGGTGTCGCAGGGGGTGCGCGCCGACAGGCGCAGCAGATCGAAGATGTTGTCGATCAGTTCAGGGCACACCGGGCCCGAGGCCGGGCCTTGCAAGACCGCGTCCGCGGGCAGCACGTTTTGGGTGCGGGTGACGATCTGGTCGACGAGGAAGGCCAGAGATGTGTCATCAAGCAGTCGCCCGGCGGCTGTGTCGCAAGGGCCCACAGCCGCCACCAAGTGCCACGCGCCGCCGTCATCGTCTGGTGGGAGCCAACCGAGGGCCACGCGCAGATACTCGCGCTCGATCACGGCGATGTCGTCGCAATCCCAGATCAGGGTGCGGGTTTGTGCATCGGCCAGTTGAAAGGATAAGTCGAACTCTTCGACGATATCCGGAAATTCCATGCGCGGACATGCGCGATACTCGAACCCGATAACAACGCCGTAGGTCTGCATTGCGCCTACTCCTGCCTGGGTTAGAATGTGTCCTTAGGCCGATCCTTGCCCCGCAATTTTGAAACCAGTTTGATGCAAATGCGGCGGAACCGTGAATTTAATGCAGAAAGGACAGGGGCAGGCGGTTTTTCAATGGCTTGGACAATTTTTGGGGATTACCCCCCGGCGTCGATCTGGGCCGCCATGATCGCGATGGCCTTTTGATAAACTCCGGCCGCGTTCCATTGCTTGATGACGTTGAAGTTCGGCTGACCTTCTTGATAGCCTTCGCCGGGACGCCAGCCTTTCTGGCGCAGGAAATTCGCGGTTGAGGCCAAGGCATCGGCTTGATTGTAGAAATCGACGCGACCATCGCCATTGGCATCGATACCGTAGTTCAGCGCATTGCCGGGCAAAAACTGCGTGTGGCCCAACTCGCCATGCTTGGCGCCGCGTGTGTCGGCGGTGATTGCCCCCTGATCCACAAGTTTCAGGGCGCCGATGGCGTGGGGAATAAAGAAATCAGAGCGGCGGCAATCATAAGCCAGCGTGGTAATCGCCGAAACGACCCTGCTGTCGCCCATGAAGCCGCCAAAGCCTGTTTCCATGCCGTGAATGGCAATCAAAACGCCCGCCGGCACGCCATATTGACGCTCAAGCGCGGCGTAGAACTGGGCGTTGCGCGCCTTGCGTTTGCGGCCCTGCGCGACGATGGTGGTTGCACCGCGCACTTGCATGAACTTGTCGAGAGAATAGCGAAAGCTTTTCTGATTACGGTCGGCGGCAATGGTGCGCGAGGCATATTGTGCATTGGCCAGCGCTTGTAGGCCACGCTGACCGACGCCTGCGCGTTGTGCCTCGGCCGCGAAGGCGGCTTTCCATGCTGCAAATCCAGAACCATCATTGCCACAGGGCGCGGCGGTGGCTGCGCCGGGCATCAGGCTGGCTGCAAAAACCGCCAATGCCAACAGCCGCGCTGCCCGGTTGGGGTTTGTCGAGTATGGCTTTTTCGGGAAAAACATTGTGCGCTCCTGCAATCATTACTTTTGGCCTTACATTCGAAAGTTTAGCGGACAAGGCCCAAGCTCACAAAGCCCTAAATGACCCAGCCCCATGAAAGGGGCTGGGGCCAAGGATGTTGGGGCCATCAAAAGAAAACGGCCTGCACCGCCCCCATCGCTTGTGCGGTGGTGCCAAAGGTCTGGAACGATAAGAAGGTTCCCGTCAGGGCGGCGGTTTGCGAGGCAAGACGCGGGTTTTCTCCCTTGAAGACAGTCATCAGGAACAAAAACAGCCCCACCGGAAACGCGAACAGCATGACGGCATAAGTCAGCAGCCACGCGGACAAACGTTGTGGTGCGCTGAGAGGCGGTGTTGGCATCTCATCTTGCAACGCATCACCGATGGCCTGCGGGTTTGTGTCGGCTTCGACGAAGAACTGGCGAAGGTCGGCCAGATCTGCGGCGCAGGCTTGTGTTGCTGTGGCATGGCCGGCCAGCTTGACGTCGGCGATGCCGCTGGCCAAGCGCGTCGAAGGCACCGTGATCGGGCCGGGTAAATCGGCGGTCATCAAAGCGAAATCCGCCGCGCTGAGCAATCGCCCATGCCCGACCCAGCGGACGTAATCCGCCGACAGTTGCCATTGAAGGTCGCGCTGAACATGGGTGAGAACCATATCATTGGTCAGCCCCAGCCCATCCGGCACCGGCACGGAATCTTCTTCTGCGATCGACAGTGTCAGAACGCGGGGCACCTGTTTGGAAAATTCGTCGACAAATCCGTCTTGCGTGATGTCGATGCGCAGGGTGTGGCAACACGATGCCACGTAAGCGCTGGAATCCGACCGTATGCTGGCCCCTGTGATCCGATGGCCCAAGCGCGCAATCGCGGCCTGAACGCGGTTCGAGGTTTCAACGATGTCGATGTCTCTCATACCGAGAAATACTAGTCCTGCCGTAACCCATCTTGTTTCATTGGTCATGGTTTTGCCTGCTCATGGGATTTTCAGGAGCGTCCCTTTTGCAAGAGCAAGTTGGAAATGGTTTGTTTCAAATAAGAATACATTGGGGCAATCCCGCGCTGAGCGCCCTATTGTTGCGCAAGGCTGAACGATCATGGTCAACGCTTGGTCGGTGGCGGGGTCTGCGCACGAAAAAGGGCGCCCTATGCAGGGCGCCCCGGTTGTCACTGTCCCGTTTTGGGTGATCAGCAGCTGTAATACAGCTGGAATTCGACCGGGTGCGGAGTGTGTTCGTAGGTTTCGACCTCTTCCATCTTCAGATCGATATACCCTTCGATCTGATCCTTGGTGAACACGTCACCGGCCAGCAAGAAGTCATGATCGGCGGCCAGAGCGTCCAGTGCTTCGCGCAGGCTGCCGCAAACCGTCGGGATGCCTTCCAGCTCTTCGGCGGGCAGATCATAGAGGTTCTTGTCCATCGCCTCGCCCGGGTCGATCTTGTTCTTGATGCCGTCAAGGCCCGCCATCAACAACGCCGCAAAGCACAGGTAGGGGTTGGCCGACGGATCGGGGAACCGGGCCTCAACGCGCTTGGCTTTGGGGCTTTCAGTCCACGGGATACGCACGCAGCCCGAACGGTTGCGGGCCGAATAGGCGCGCAGAACGGGGGCCTCGAAGCCCGGGATCAGACGCTTGTAGCTGTTGGTCGACGGGTTGGTGAAAGCATTCAGCGTTTTCGCGTGCTTCAGGATGCCGCCAATGAAATACAGCGCTTCTTGGCTGAGGTCGGCATATTTGTCGCCTGCAAACAACGGCTTGCCGTCTTTCCAGATCGACATGTTCACATGCATGCCGGTGCCGTTGTCGCCATAGATCGGCTTGGGCATGAACGTGGCCGACTTGCCATAGGCCTGCGCGACGTTGTGGATCACGTATTTGTATTTCTGAAGCTCATCGGCCTGCGTTGTCAGCGTGCCGAAGATCAAGCCAAGCTCGTGCTGGCACGAGGCGACTTCGTGGTGATGCTTGTCAACTTTCATGCCAAGGCGCTTCATGGTCGACAGCATTTCGCTGCGGATGTCTTGCGCATCGTCAATCGGGTTGACCGGGAAGTAGCCGCCCTTGACACCCGGACGATGGCCAGTGTTGCCCATTTCATACTGAGTGTCGGTGTTCCATGACGCATCCATTGCATCAACTTCGTAGGATACCTTGTTGATCGAGTTGGAAAAACGCACGTCGTCAAACAGGAAAAACTCGGCTTCGGGGCCAAAGAAAGCGTTGTCACCAATGCCCGAGGATTTCAGATAGGCCTCGGCTTTTTCGGCGGTGCCGCGCGGATCGCGGTTATAGGGTTCGCCGGTGTCGGGCTCAACGATCGAGCAGTGAATGCACAGCGTCTTTTCGGCATAGAACGGATCGACATAGGCCGAGTCGCAGTCGGGCATCAACTTCATGTCCGAGGCTTCGATGGATTTCCAACCGGCGATCGAAGAGCCGTCGAACATAAAGCCTTCTTCAAGGAAGTCTTCGTCGACTTCGTCGGCAATTACGGTGACGTGCTGCAGCTTGCCGCGGGTGTCGGTAAAGCGGATGTCGACATACTCGATGTCTTCTTCCTTGATCTGCTGAATGATAGCTTTGTTGCTCATCCTTGAAATCCCTTTCTGTCTGGGTCACGTATCGAAGTTTGATTGGATGCGCCGGGTGGCGCGGGTGTTCTGTTTGGTGCGCGGCGGCACGCCTCAAAGAGCGTCCGAGCCGGTTTCGCCTGTGCGGATGCGAATGGCTTGTTCGACGGGGCTGACAAAGATCTTGCCATCGCCGATCTTGTCGGTGCGGGCCGCGTCAACGATGGCCTCGATGGCCTGATCGACCTGATCGTCGTCGATCACCACATCTATTTTTACTTTGGGCAGGAAATCCACCACGTATTCGGCGCCGCGATACAGCTCGGTGTGGCCCTTCTGACGGCCAAAGCCCTTGACCTCGATCACGCTGAGGCCCTGAATCCCTGCGTCTTGCAGGGCTTCCTTCACCTCGTCCAGCTTGAACGGTTTGATGATCGCTTCGATCTTTTTCATGGCTCGGCCTCCTCGCCTTTCGCTGTCGTGACTGTTGCAGACCACTTCTCAGGGGGGCTCTCAATCGGATAGGGTGACGACAGGGCTATGCGCTGGCATCTCGCTCAATTGATGCACAAAATTTAGGCAAAGCGCCCTATATGCGGGCGGAATTGAATCGCAGGGTGGGGAATCACGATGGAATTGCTGACAGCCGCACAGATGCGCGCCACTGAACAGGCCGCCATCGAGTCGGGGCAGGTGACCGGCCTGGAACTGATGGAGCGCGCCGGGCGCGGCGTGGTCGAGGCTGTGTTCGAGGAATGGCCCGAACTGGCTCGCGCGCCGCGTAAGGCCGTGGTTCTGTGCGGCCCCGGTAACAATGGCGGCGACGGGTTTGTCGTGGCGCGATTGTTGAAGGAGTGGGGCTGGGAGGTGGAGGTATATCTCTACGGTGAACCTGCCAAGCTGCCCCCTGACGCGAAGGTGAATCATGAGCGGTGGCGGGAGATGGGGGCAGTTGAGCCGCTCTCAGCCGCGCCAAAATACGCACATGAAGCCGAATTGTATGTCGATGCTCTTTTTGGAACCGGTTTGCGACGTGCGCTTGAAGGCGAAGCGTTCGACTGGGCAGCTGACCGAACCGTTGATTTGGATGTAGCCGCCAAGACTGTTGCGGTGGACATACCCTCGGGGCTCTGCGCGGATAGCGGGCGAGAACTGGCAGACTGTTCCGAAACGGTTTTGGCCGGGTTAACGGTCAGTTTCCATGCTTTCAAGCTGGGACATCATCTTGAATGGGGTCCATTCAAGTGTGGTAAAACCGTCGTTAAGGACATTGGCCTAAAGGACAGCCCCCGGCCGCGGGTGGGGGTGAAGCCCCCGCCCGGGGGGGCGGTCGGGGGCTGCCCGGCGGTGTCGCCGGACGATGTCGTCAGACTGGTCGAGCGGCCAACGTCGTTAACGCCCAAGCATACGTATGGCCACAAATACACCCACGGCCATGCCTTGATCGTATCCGGCGGGGCAGGGCGCACCGGTGCGGCGCGGCTGGCGGCGCGCGGGGCGCTGCGGATTGGCGCGGGGCTGGTTACATTGGGCGTGCCCGGATCGGCGCAGCAAGAGGTCGCCTGCCAGATCACCGCCTTGATGCTGCGGCGGGTGGAGGATGGCGCGGCGCTGACCGAAACGCTGACCGACACGCGGATCAATGCGCTGTGTCTGGGGCCGGGGCTGGGGCTTGAGCGGGCGCGCGACCTTGTGCCGGTGGCGGTGCGTGCCAAGCACGCACCCTACGTGGTGCTGGATGCGGATGCGCTGACGGCATTTGCCGAGGCCCCCGAGGCGCTGTTTGGGATGCTGCATGATAAGTGCGTTTTGACGCCCCATGGCGGCGAATTTGCGCGGCTGTTCCCGGATATCGCCGAAAAGCTGAACGCAGCTGCCACCAAAGGCCCGGCTTATTCCAAGGTGGATGCGGTGCATGAGGCCGCTAAGCGGGCGGGCTGTGTGGTGCTGTTCAAGGGGGCGGACACGGTGATCGCCGCGCCCGATGGGCGATGCAGCCTCAATTCGGCGCAGTATGAGAGGGCCGCGCCATGGCTGGCCACAGCCGGGTCGGGCGACGTTCTGGCGGGATTCATCACCGGGCTTCTTGCGCGGGGCTTGGCGCCGATGCAAGCGGCCGAGGCGGCGGCACGGCTGCATGTCGAATGCGCGCGATCCTTCGGGCCGGGCCTGATCGCCGAGGATCTGCCCGAAGAACTGCCCAAGGTGTTTGGTCAACTTGGTTTGGACTGAGTGATCAAAAGCCGCCAAGCATGGCTGTGCCAAGCGACGTTTGAGAATGTGATTGCGCAACCGCGAAGGGTCAGGCGGCTGCGGCCTGCGCAGGTTGCACCGTGTGACAGGCGACTTCCAAGCCGTCCACATACAGAACATGTGCGCGATCAAACTCAAGCTCGATCACAGTCATGTCGGTGGATGCGGCGCGGCGGATGAACTCCCCGTCGATCAGACGTTCAACCGGGACCAGCGCCTGACGGCTGCCAAACAGCGCCTTGGCACGCCAATCGCGGATCAGGATCGGCTGGCCTGCGGGCAGAATTGTATCGCAATCGGGACGCTTGTCGCCCAGTGATCCGGCCTGAATGGTCACCGTGTCACAGGTGAGTTTGCGGCGGCGCACATTGCGCACCACAGCAGCGCCGCTGTCGCGGGTGATCACCCGATCACCGGCTTTCACGTCGCCGATGTTTTTTTCACCGGCAAGCGTCAGGATAATGGAATGGGCCAACAGCCCGGTAGATTCAATGGCGGTATGATCGACATTTTTGCCGTCTGTCCGCCCGACCGTTTTCGGTTTCATGGCGTTTCTCGCTTTATGACTGCCTCAGTTTTTCACTCACAATATGGCAAGATTACGTTAATGTCGCGCCTTTTTTCCGTATGTGTGTCAGGTTTTGCATGCGTATTTTCTTCTCGCATCCGTTTTCGGGCTTTGCTAAGACGCTGCTCAGATGCGGGTGTGGCGGAATTGGTAGACGCACCAGATTTAGGTTCTGGCGCCTTTGGCGTGGGGGTTCGAGTCCCTTCACCCGCACCAATATTATTTAAAAGTGGTTTTAAGATTATCGGGCTGATCCCCTATCGCGTCACCTTGGGTTTAGCAGCCGCTCGTTCTGGTTAATGACCATGAGGCAGCACGCAGGCTTGCCCAGCTTCGAGCGTTTCCCCGGAAAAGCCAGCCATGAGCCTGTCCAGTTCGGCAGGGATCGGCTGTTCGATCAGCTCCCGCGCTCCGTGGCGCAGAACATCGGTAAATCGGTCGGATGAGAAGGCCACTTTAATGAGAATTCAGGGCGGCATAAATACGCGACAGGTCCAGTGTGGTGACCTATTGTTCGAGTGCCGAAAGGTGTTCGATAAGTAGCTGTGATATCAGCTCTGGCTGTTCTTCATGGGCGAGGTGACCAAGATTGGGCAAGTTTGTCATGCCGCAATTGGGCAGACGTGCCGCCGCGGTTTTGGCTGTTTCTGGGGGCACTGCGCGATCACGGTCGCCGGTCATGAAATGGCATGGCGTTTCGATGGTTTCCAGACGGTTGAGCAATGGGTCGATTTGCCATTGCGACATCATCTGCAATGTGGCCTCGACATGTGCGCGGTCGGCGATCAGGCGGGCGTACAGGGCAAGGCCGTCTTGATCGAGATGGGAGCCAGTGCTTTCGATTATGCGTCTTGTGCGCTTGAGTTGCGGAGAGCCGCCAGCAAAGAGATATGAGGTCAGCGGGTTGAGCGCCAAGACCTTGGCGAGCACCGGGAATAACCATCCGGCGACCCCTTCAAAGTTCCCAAGCGCCGGGTTGAGGCCCAGGATCAGGCCCGGGCGGGCCTCCTCGCTCATGATTTCTGACAAGCGAAGCGCCAGAGCGGCCCCCGCGGAATGTCCGATGATGGCGCGAAGACTCCAGTTTTGCGACACACAAAGAGTGGCGATATCCTCGGCCATCCGATCAAGGCTGCATCGTCGAAGGGTGCCGGCCTGTGTGAACCCCTGACCGGGCAGATCAAGCGCCACGACGTGATGGGTTTCGGCAAGGCGTGGCAGGATATCGCGCCATGTGTGCGTGGAGGCGCCCGCGCCGTGCAGCAAAAGCAGTGTGGCGCCATCGCCCATTTCTTGGATGTGCCACTCATGCGGGCGCACCCGGAGCCGACGAGAGGCGGCGTGGTTTGGCCAAGTGGGAAGGTCGCGGGCCCAATCCATATCCTTAACGGTCCAGTTCCGTTTCAATGGCTTGGGACAGGCGCTGTGCATCAGCGCGCGGCAAGCTAATTGATGCCACCCCAAGCGCGCGCGCCAGATTGGAAGCTTCGGGGCCGGGCCGTGGGGCAGTGTCGATGACGCAGCCTTGAAGTGTCAGCGCGCCCAGTTGCGCGGCGCGGTTTGCCGCGTCGCTTTGCGCTTGGGCACGGCCCGCAGCACCATCCAGGGCGATATTGGCGCGGCCATCGGTCAGCAGGGCGAAGGTGGGGCTGAGCCCGCGAGAGCGCGCTTGTTCTGCAAGCTGCGCGGCGGCCTCAAGTCCGGCGGCAAGCGGCGTGCCGCCACCGCCGGGCAGGGCAGCCAAGCGGCGCTTGGCCTGCACCAAAGAGCGGGTCGGCGGCAGAAGAGTTTCAGCCCCGGTGCCGCGAAACGCCACCAAGGCCACGTGATCGCGGCGGGCATAGGCCTGACCCAAAAGCAGTTCAACCGCGCCTTTGGCCTCGGCCAAGCGGGCCATAGCGGCCGATCCAGAGGCATCGACGATAAAGATCACCAAGCGATCAGAGCGATCCTCGTAGTGGCGCAGGCGGATGTCTGAGGGGTAGATGATGATCCGTGCATCGCCGCGTTTGGGGCGCAGAGCCTGCCATGGAACGGCGGCGCGCAGGGTGGCAATCACATCGATCCGCGCGCGGCCATCCGGATGACCGGGCCGCGAGGGAAGGGGGCGGCCTGTGCGGTTCCCCCGCCGCCGCGCGCCCGCGCCGCCGCCCGACAGCGGTTGTGCGCTGCGGGTTTTTGCGCTGACACGATCCAGCAGGCCATCAGGAAGCAGCGCCGCCACAGCCTCGATCATCAAGTCGTCGGGCAGGGTATCCGAGGTGGTTGCGTCGCCGTCCGAGCTTTGACCGTCGTCAGGGGGTGTTTCGGCCTCTTGCGATGTATCATCCTCGTCCGGCTCCTGCGGGAGGTGCGTTGCGCGGACGGGATAAACAAGTTCGGCGGCTTCGCTCAGATGCGCCTCGGTCACAGTGTCGGCATGGTCAAGCGCGGCGAGAGCGCGGGCAGTGGACACGGCCAATAGGGGGGCACGCAGACTGTCGATACCAAACCGGGCGGCCAGAACCGTCAGGCTTTGGATTGCACCTTGGGGTAGCACGATCCGCATGAGGCGGCTGCGCGCCGCCTCGATGTCTGCCGGCGCGGGTAGACGCACGGAGACCTCGGACCAATGCAACCCGTTGAGGTCAACGTGAAAGGCAAGGCGGTCTTGTAGCGCTGGTGGCCCCTCTTCCTCGGGCTCGGCCCCTTCGTCAAGCAGGATCAGGGTGTGACCAAGGCCCGCATCCAGCAATTGCCCAAGCCGAATGGCAAGGCCCGGGGGGCAGCGTTCGGCCATGGGCAGAATGAGTGTGGCGGGCCGGTCGGCCAACCCCTTGTCCTGCACCAAACGACCCTCGGAGAGCGAGGCCGAAATATTGAGCCCACCGAACAGTTGTGTGTCGGTAAGGCCGGGATGAATGCGCTGTTGCCGTCCGGGAAGCTTGGATAATGCGGCCTCGGCGGTTTGGCGCACGGGCCCTGCACGGGCGCGCAGCGTCAGCCCCTTGAGCGCGCCGGGGTCAACGGCCAGCGCGGCCATGGCGCGCATGGCCCGCACCCAAGGCTGCGGCGCGTCGGCCATCATCCCAAGACATCCACGACCGCGCGGCTTACACGCGCGACCGAGCCTGCCTCGTCCAGCGGATCGCGCCGCAATCGGTGGCTAAGCGCGATAGGGGCGATGCTGCGCAGGTGATCGCGGGTGATCTGGTCTGCGCCATTGAAGGCGGCATAGGCACGGGCGGCACGCAGCAGGGTCAGTTCACCGCGCAGCCCATCGGCCCCAAGCGTTATGGATAGCTGGGCGCAATCGCGCAAGATGTTGTCGGGTGTTGCGGTGTTCGGCAGGGCGGTGCGGGCGGCAAGGATTGCCTCGCGCAGCGTGGCATCTTCGGCCTGCCAATGCGACAGAAAGTGATCGGTCTCATTTTCAAAGGCCGTGCGGCGACGGATCACTTCGATACGCTCGTCAATCGTGTCGGGAGAGGTCACTTCAACCGACAGGCCGAAGCGATCAAGAAGCTGTGGGCGCAACTCGCCTTCTTCGGGGTTGCCGGACCCGACGAGCACGAAGCGTGCATCGTGACGGATCGAAAGCCCCTCGCGTTCCACGGCATTGAGGCCGGATTGCGCCACGTCGAGCAGCAGATCGACGATATGATCCTCAAGCAGATTGACTTCGTCGATGTAAAGATAGCCACGGTTGGCACGGGCCAGCAGGCCCGGCTCGAACGCCTTTTCACCTCGGGTGAGGGCGCGTTCGATATCCAAAGCACCAGTTACACGATCCTCGGTCACGCCAAGGGGCAGATCGACAACCGGGGTGGGCCGTTCAACCAGATCGGTTTCGCTGACATTCGCCCAATCCGGGCAATCGGCAGGGTCGGACGAATTCACCGGGCAGCCGCGCACCACGCTGATCGGCGGCAAGAGGGCGGCCAAGGCGCGCACGGCGGTGGATTTCCCGGTGCCACGATCCCCGAACACAAGAACGCCGCCGATACCCGGGTCAATCGCGGTGAGGATCATGGCGCGTTTCATCTGTTCCTGGCCGACGATGGCGGAGAAGGGAAAGGGAGTCTTCATGGCTTCATGTCTTTATATTCAAGTTGGAAAGGGGGCTTTGGCCGTACCACGTGCCGTGATCACCGAGGACCCGAAAGCGGGCATAAAGCTCTTCGTGGAACCAATCGCCCTCGCGCACCGCCTGGATGGCGCGGGCATGGGGGCCATTGGCACGGGCGAAATCGGCCATGCTTTGGCTGTTGGGCCAAATGGAAAAGGTGACTTGATGCAAGAGCGGCAGTTCGCCAATCCCGATCTTGAAGGCCACATTGCGATCGCTGCCGATGACGGTGCTGATATCTGGCACGCGTTTCCAGAAACGCAGCGCCTTTAGCGGCCGCACTGTGGCGCGCGTCAGCGCTGCAAGCGGCCCTTCGGGCGCGCTGCCTTCGGGCGTGAACGGGGCCTCGCCGGCCCATTGCCCTCGTACCGACACCGGGGCCAGAAAAACTGTCCAGCTTTCGCAGGCTTTGGCCTGATAGCGACGAAAGATCGATGCGTTCTGGGTTTGTGTCTGCGCTGTCTCGGGATCGGGCCATGTTGCGAGGATCGCATAGACCGCCGTGTTGGGTATTGGCGTGAAACCCTCGCCGGTGCCTGATCCGCAAAGTTTCCAGAAACCGATTCCCGGAACATTTGGAAGCGCCAGCCGCGCCGCGCCCATCATGCCAAGCGCCCAGAGCCGCGACAGCCCTGGTGGGAAACGGAAAAAGCTGATGCTTACGGTTTGTATATCGGCACTCCTTGGTGTTCGTTAGGCAAGATTGACATGCATTTCGCTCTTGCGAAAGAGGTATATTGTCCAATTGTCAATTAAGCTAGACATGTGTAGGGTTGCAAAATGTTGACACGTCTTGATCCAAGCCTGAAGCAAAAGGCAAGTGAGGCCATGCCGGCGCGCGCCGTCGTCATTGGTGCCGGTTTGGGGGGCTTGGCCTCGGCGATGCGATTGGGCGCGCGGGGGTATCAGGTCATCGTGCTGGATCGCCTAGATGGCCCCGGGGGCCGCGGATCGGCGATTTGGGAAAACGGTCATCGATTTGATCTTGGCCCGACGATTGTGACGGTTCCGCAGATATTTCGCGGCCTGTGGGCTGCGTGCGGCCGGGACTTTGACGCCGAGGTGGATCTGCGCCCGCTTGATCCATTCTACGAGATACGCTGGCCGGATGGCAGCCGGTTTGCGGCGCGCCAAGACAGCGATGCGATGCGCGCGGAAGTGGCGCGGCTTTCGCCCTCGGATGTGGCGGGCTATGACAGGTTCCTCAAAGACAGCGAGCGGCGCTATTGGTTCGGCTTTGAAGATCTGGGCCGCCGCAGCATGCACAGATTCCCCGATTTGCTCAAAGTCTTGCCCAAATTCGCATGGCTGCGTGCCGATCGCTCGGTCTATGGGCATGCGGCGCGGCGGGTGAAGGACGAACGCCTGCGCATGGCGCTTTCGTTTCATCCGCTGTTCATCGGCGGCGATCCTTTCAACGTGACCTCGATGTACACCCTTGTCAGTCACTTGGAGAAAGAATTTGGCGTCCATTATGCGATGGGCGGCGTGGATGCCATCGCGCGGGCCATGGTCAAGGTGATCGAGGATCAGGGCGGCCAGGTGATCCAGAGTGCCGAGGTCGATGAGATCCTTCTGGACAAAGGGCGCGCAAGGGGTGTGCGCCTGACGACCGGAGAAATCCTGACGGCCAAGGTCGTGGTGTCGAATGCCGATGCAGGCCATACCTATGATCGGCTGTTGCGAAATGACCGGCGCAAGCGGTGGACGCCTCAAAAGTTGAAGCGCTCACGCTGGTCGATGGGGCTTTTCGTTTGGTACTTCGGCACCCGCAACACCAAAGACCGCTGGCCCGAGGCAGGGCATCACACCATCCTTAACGGACCGCGTTACAAGGGGCTTGTGCGTGATATCTTTATCAACGGGCATCTGTCTGACGACATGAGCC
>DATFJQ010000099.1:0-23414 GCA_035269125.1 Roseovarius sp. | reverse complement strand
AAGCAGGGCGGGCCATCCGGCAATTGACCTCCGGCCACGGCAAAACCGTCATGCTAGAGTTGGACGACACCCCGCCGATCCTTGTGTTTGACGATGCCGACATCGATTCAGCCATTGAGGGTATCGTTGACGGTTTGACAGGTGGGCGCAACACTGGCGCGGCACGCCTTTTGATACAGGAAAGCGTTTCCGAGCAAGCACTTGATGCCCTGCGCAGCCGCATGGCCCGGCTGCGGGTCGGCAGCCCGTTGGATAACAACAATGATATCGGCGCGCTGCCCGATCGGGCGCGGCGTGACGATTTGGCAGCGAGTCTGGAGCATGCGGGCGGGCAGAAATTTGTGCCGGACATGGATCTGCCCGACACCGGGGCTTTTTACCCACCAACCCTGATTTCGGGGCTATCGCCTGCCGATCCGGTGATGCAAGACGTCCTGCGCGGTCCTGTCGTGGTAGCCGATACGTTCCGCACGCAGGCCGAAGCCCTGCAAATGGCAAACGCGGCACGCTATGGCCGCACGGCCATGATCTGGACCGAGGATATCAGCCGCGCCCTGAGTGTTGCACCGAAACTCGCGGCAAGCGTGGTCACCGTGAACGGGGCCACCCTGCCCGACCCTGCTGTTCCGATGGACAGCCTGCGCGACAGCGGCACCGGCGTGATTGGCGGGCCCGAGGGGCTGTTGGCCTATACTCGGCGCACGGGGCCACGCAGCCAACACCCCGGCCAACAGAAGGCTCAGCACCACACAGCCATATCCGCCCCGCTTGAGCCAGCGGTCAAAGCGGCGCGCGGCGCCGTCAGCTGGCGCATACTGGATAGCGCCGCGCGGGCACAAACCCTGAACCGGATTGCCGAAGCCCTTTTGCAATGCGACACTGATCTCGCACAGCATACCAGCCCCCAAGAGGTGCAGGCGACGGCCGATCAAATGGTCACATTTGCCGCCCTTGCCGAGACAAGCAACGCGACCACCGCGCCCGGACGAACCTTGACACTGTGCGACCCGCTGGGGGTAATCGGTGTGCTCTACCGCCCGGATGCAACACCGCTTTTGTCGCTGATGACCACCCTCGGGGCGTTGCTGACGTCGGGAAACTGCGCCGTGGTGGCCCTATCGAAAACCGGCCCGGATCTGGGCAATCCGATTATGCGAGTGCTGGAAGATGCCGGGTTGCCAGCCGGGGTTATAACCCTGTTTCACGCGGATCTTGGCGAGCTGGCCACACCCATCGCCGGACATATGGAGATTGACGCGGTCTGGACCCTGTCCAGCCCGGAATTGAGCCGAATGATCGAACATTCAAGCGCCAGCAACTTCAAACGCGTTTTCACCGTCCATGATGGAGGGAGTGCAAAGGATCACGTTCAAGACATGCTAACCGCCGCCAGCCTGATCAAATCCGTGCGCCTGCCGGCCATGCCTTGAAAAGCACATGACCCAATAAAATGCCCGGCCCGGCACGGGGCCGACCGGACATTTGATATTGCCAAGCATTGCGCGGCGGCATCAACCCACGCTGCGTGCCTCGTCGCGAAAGTCGGTTTCGTCGGTGACTGCAAACCGACCACCCTTGAGCTTTTGCAACTTGCCTTCACGCAGAAGCTGACCAAAGCTGCGCAACCCGTCCTCGCGTGAGAAGCTGTCTTGGCTGACCTCTTTCAGCTTGCTCATTAGCATCGGGCGCGAAAACTGCGGGCGGCCTTCGACGTCGGACAGATAAGCCGCCGCCGCCTCAAGCAGAACAGGCAGGCGCGTTGCGCCCATCTGCTCGGCGAAATCTGCAAAGCCACTGTCGGTCTCAAAATCCGCAGTCTGCGCCGGGGCCAAGGCAGACGATGAGATACGGCGCGGGCGCACCGGATCGCGGGGCGTTTCTGTATCGACGCGCTGTTCGGCAACCAGTTTCAACGGTGCGGGGCGTTGTTCTTCGGGACGGGCCGAACGCGCGGCGCCGTTGGCTTGTGGGCGACGCGGGCGCACGACCTCTTGCAGGTCCGACCGATAGGGGGTGTCATCGACGCTTTTGTCGAGATCGGCACCAGCTTTCTTTTCTGCGCGCGTGGCAGCCACGGCAGCCCGCAGGTGGCGGATCACACTGCGGCGCTGGTGCGATTCAGGCTCATCCAGATGCGTGTCGGCCTTATCGAAGATGCGGTTAACATCGGTCTGCGGCTTTTGTCCGTGGTCCAATTTATCACGTCCACGCAGAGCGCTTTTGTCCTGCTCCGCGACAAGCGCGTCATCCTCTGCGGCCTGCATTCCGGCGACAGCGTCGGCGTTGTCAGGATGAGTGTCTGATGCCTCAGCGATATCATGCCGCGCGGCATCCACCTGAGGGGTGGCGTCTGTGTCCAATTCCGCCGCAACCTCGGCCAGTTCGCGCTGTAACTCGGCCTCCTCCTCGGGGGACAGACCCAAGTCTTCTTGATCAAACTCTGCACTGTCGTCATCAGAATCTTCGCCAAAGACGTTCATCGCGTCGTCTGCGTCGTCTTCTTCAATATAGCCTTTGGCCAGCGCGGCCTCGAACTCGGTTCGCTTCATCTTGACAACGCGAGCACGCAGGACTGGTTGCTCGTCGACATCCTCGGATGAATATTCTTCGTTATCAATGTCTTGAGCTGCTTCGCCATCCTCGACGGTTTCAGCTTGATCAACGACGCTTTCAGGCCCAAGACGCAACGGGGTGCTAGAACCGTCTGCCTCTTGGGGCAGATCATGCGGTTCATCCTGTTCGGGCATGGCATCGGCCAGCAACTGGGCCAGCGTATCCTCGGCCAGATCGCCAACCTCTTGCTGATGATCCGATTCGGCAGGTTCAAACGTGGCCGCGGCAGCATCGTCTTGCGTGTCGTCGTCAAAACGCGCCAGCAGGGCATCCAGACCATCGCTGTCGTCCTGCGCCTGATCCGAGTCATCATCGGCGGCCTCGTCCTCTGCTGCTTGGGTAATTTCCGCTGCATCATCCTGTGCAAGCGCATCGTCCAGATCGGCAGCGGTGGCATCGACGAAATCCTGAGCGTGCTCGTCTTCGGTATAGTCACTGTCACCATAAGCCTGATCGGAATGGGACACGACCGACCGAATGCGGCGCAGTTTCGCAGCTACGCTGTCGGACTCATCTTCGGGCTGCTCTTCAACTGCACCTGCGGCGTGTTCGGCCTCGGGGTGCGTATCCTCTTGTTCAGTCTGCGTATCTTCAGCCACTTCCACTTGTATTTCGGGCTCAGGCTCTTCCTCTGCGTAGGCTTCCTCGGGCTCAGCGGAGGTTGCGGCCTCAGGCTCGGCTTCAACCGCAGCCTCTGGCGCCGGTTGAGCCTCAATAGGCTGGCTGTCTTCCGCGACGTCGTCAGATGTATCGCCGATGGCGTCCGCCTGGGATGCAAACTCAGCTTGCACGTCATCCTGAGCTTCAACGGCGTTCTGAACATCCTCGTCCTCGCCAAGCGCGGCCACTTCAGGAGAGACTGGATCCGTTTCGGCTGTGTCCGTCACATCTTGGGCGGCATCGTGCATCTCGGCTTGCGCGTGCTGCTTTGCGGGTGCGTCAATTTCGGGCTTTTCCGCAGCCTCTTGCACCTTGGGTGCGGGCGCGTCTTTGGCGGGCTGCTGTTGCGGGGCGTGCGCCGCGGCCAGGCCAGCCAAAGCGGGGGCATCCCCGGCGCGCAACACGATTTTGCCCTCGTTTTCATGAGCCTCCACGCGGCGCGCAATCTCACGTTCGGCGATACGGGCCAACATATCGGCATCGGGCGTCGGTGGTTCGGCGCCGAAATATCGATCATCCGCCGCAAGATCACGGAAATATTCGGCAATCGCCTTCATCGTGTCGAAAGACTCGTCGAATCCTTCCAGCGTGCACGAAAAGGTGCCGTAAGACACCGTGAGAATTTTACTTGTGTTTACCATTAGAATGCTCGCTTTACTTTGCCTGCGACGCTCTTGTTTACCATCCCGCAAGCGTCGAAAGCGGCCCGATTCTTGGAATTTTACAGTATCATTTTATGGTAAGAATGTGATTTGTTTCCAAAATAGGCGTTAATCGCGGGGCTTCTAGATGATTGTTGACGAAAAAAGGCCTGTTACCCTTGTTGGCGGCGCCGATGTCACCGAAATCACTCTAAGCCGGGCGCGTGCATTGGCCCCGGTGGTGGTCGCTGCGGATGGCGGCGCTGATGCGGCGTTGATTAACCATACCATACCGCAGGCCGTGATCGGTGACTTCGATTCGCTCAGTGATTGGGCGCGGGGACAGTTGCCTGACTGCGCCTTGCATCCGATTCCCGATCAGGACAGCACTGATTTCGACAAATGCCTGCGCAACATCCGCGCGCCTTTGATTATCGGCGTGGGATTTTCCGGCGCACGGCTGGATCATCAATTGGCCGCTTACAATACGCTGGTGCGCCACCCGCATCGCCGCTGCATTCTTCTGGGCACCGAGGAACTGGTATTTCTGGCTCCACCCGAATTACGGATGGACGTGCCCAAGGACTGCGCCGTGTCGTTGTTTCCCTTTGGCGCGGTCGAGGGGCAATCGGACGGGCTGAAATACCCGATTGGCGGGGTGAATTTCGCGCCCGATGGCCGGGTCGGCACATCAAACCACGCCACTGGGCCGATCAGCCTGTCAGTGACTGCACCCAAGATGTTGGTGATCTTGCCACAAGCCATGCTTGAAATCGCCTCCGCGGCCTTGATGAACACACGCGCAGATTGGTCCCTAGGCTGACTTAGACCGGCGGCAGCGGACGCCGACGAATGCTTTGCAGACGCTCGCGCGCGAACACATAAAGCCCCGAGCCGACGATAATCGCGATCCCGACCCATGTCAGCGCATTGGGAAAATCACCAAACCACC
Source organism: Roseovarius sp. (assembly GCA_035269125.1). Lineage (GTDB taxonomy): Bacteria > Pseudomonadota > Alphaproteobacteria > Rhodobacterales > Rhodobacteraceae > Roseovarius. The sequence goes on along the minus strand of DATFJQ010000099.1, from coordinate 18,548 downwards.
AATATCCCACTGCCGTGGCGGCGACGATTTCGAGATATTGCAACGGGGCAACCGTGGCCGCCGGGGCCAGCCGCACCGAAAAACTGATGAACAGATGCGACACGGTGGACAGCAGCCCGACGGCCAACAGCGTCCAGACAGCAAAACCATGCGGCATCGCCGGATCCAGCAGGGCATTTCCGGTGCCATCAAAGGCAAACAACAACGGCCCGATGATCACCATCGCCGCAAGCGCGGTGTAAGCTTGCAAGGTGATCGGGTGGGTGGCGCGGGCCATGTTGCGCGTCATCACCATATAAAGCGCAAAGCACAGCGCCGTGCCCAAGGGGAACAGCGCCACCAGCCCCAAATCCTGAAAACTGGGTTGGATCACGAAAACCGCGCCACCAAAGCCCACCATACAAGCCACGATCCGGCGCCAGCCCACCTCCTCGCCCAGCAAAAGACCCCCCAGCAGGGTTAGGATAAACGGCTCAACAAAGAAAATCGCGATGGCATTGGCAATCGGCATATAGCGGATAGCGGTGAAAAACAGGCCCGTGGCCACCACGATCAGGACGGCGCGCATCATATGCAGGCCCAATTCGCGCAGGCTGGGGCGATGCGCCATGCGCAGGGCCAACGCCAAGGGCAACAGACACAGCGCCTGAATACCAAAGCGAAACGCCAGTATTTCCATCACCGGGATGTAATCGGGCGTAGCCTTGGCAAAGGCGTCCATGATGGGCGCAATAGCCGCAAAGGCGATCATGCATAAGATGCCCAGCAGGACACGATCGTTTTGTTGGGTCATGGGGCACTCCGCCTTTTGGGTGTCCCTAGGCTTAGGGGGTGCGCCAACCCCGCGTCCAGACCAAATGCGACACGCTGGTGGACCCTAGCAATTTGGCACGTTCACCGCCAAGCCGCCCAACGAGGTTTCCTTGTATTTCTCGCTCATGTCGGCCCCGGTCTGGCGCATGGTTTCAATGCAGGCATCCAGCGGCACCAGATGCGTGCCGTCACCGCGCATGGCAAGACTGGCGGCGCTGACCGCCTTGATCGCGCCCAAACCGTTGCGTTCAATACAAGGCACCTGCACCAATCCTTTGACCGGGTCGCATGTCATGCCCAAGTGATGCTCAAGCGCGATTTCGGCAGCGTTTTCGATTTGCGCGGGCGTGCCGCCCAACACAGCGGCCAGGCCCGCCGCACCCATCGCCGAAGCGCTGCCCACCTCGGCCTGACAGCCCGCTTCGGCGCCCGAGATCGAGGCGTTGTATTTCACCAGCCCGCCGATGGCCGACGCGGTCAGCAGGAAATCTTCGATCTGCGCCTCGGACGCGCCGGGGACATGCTCTAGCCAATACTTGACCACCGCAGGCACAACCCCCGCCGCACCATTGGTGGGCGCGGTCACTACCTGGCCACCGGCGGCGTTTTCCTCGTTCACGGCCATGGCGTAAAGGCTGATCCAGTCATTGATCTTGTGCGGGGCTTGCAGGTTGGTGCCGCGTTCGGCCATCAGAGCATCGCGGATGCCCTTGGCACGGCGGCGCACCATCAGACCACCGGGCAGTTCGCCATCTGTGTGCATACCGCGTTCGATGCAATCATCCATCACCTGCCAGATGCGCGCCACGCCTGACGCCAAGTTTTCCGGCCCGCCGCGCGAAATTTCGTTGGACTTTTTCATCTGCGCAATGGTCTTGCCCGAGCGTTCGGCCATGTCCAGCATTTCAGCGGCAGATTTGAATGGATAGGGCACCGGATCGCCTTCGTCGGTGTTGCGGCCTTGGGCCAACTCGGACTCGGTCATCACAAAACCGCCGCCGATGGAATAATAGGTTTCCTGTAAGATCACGTCGCCTTGGGCGTCGGTGGCCATCAGGACCATACCATTGGCGTGGCCCGGCAAGTTGGGGCCGAAATCGAATATCAGGTCGTCCTTGGGGTGAAATGCCAACTCTGGCAAACCCGGCGGGCGCACACTGTGCGTTTCGCGGATCTGCGTCAGCGTTTCTTCGGCTTTGTCATGGTCATAATCTTCGGGCCTGAACCCAGCCAGACCAAGTATCGTGGCGCGGTCGGTGGCGTGGCCCACCCCGGTAAACGCCAGCGAGCCGTGCAATGACCCGCGCACGCTATGCGCCTCGAACGGGGCGGCGCGCATTTTGTCCAAAAACTGCGCCGCAGCCACCATCGGCCCCATCGTGTGCGAGGATGACGGGCCAATCCCGATCTTGAACATCTCGAAAACCGAAAGAAACATCTGAACCTTCCTGTCAGTGGTCGCGCTCTGACAGGCGGACCTTGGGGCGTTATGACGCAGAGTGGCAGGCCTGCCGCATGCAAAAGCGACCCCGTTGGCAAAATCTGCGCCACACCCGCCAATGTCGGGGGGATAGTGCGGAAATTCAACGGGTTTATGGGATCAGGTCGCGCTGCCCTCGGGCGGGTCAGGCAGGCAGGGCGCGCTAAACGGTGTTGGGCCCAGCCCCTCGGCCAGAATGGCGGCGCGGGTGCTGTCGCGGTCCTCTAGCGCAAGTGCCATGGCGCGCAGGCGCGGCCATTGGGCAAGGTTGAACCAATCGGTTTCCCCCTGCGGGTAAAGGGCCGCCCAGCGCAAGATCGGACCAAGGTAAAGGGCAATCACCGTCGGCGCAGCCCCGTCGAACAACGCAGGCACATCACCTGCGGCCTGTTCAAGCGTTGTCAGGTGGCGCGCAATTTCACCGTGCATGTGGATGCGCATGCGGGCTTGCGCCGCCGCCTCGGACCCGATGTAGCGCTCGGGGTGAAAGGTCATCTGCAGGGCGGGGTGCAGCGTGTTGGACACGAAAAACAACCATTTCAATGCCGCAGCACGCCCCGAATCGTGGACGGATGGCATCAAAGCGCTGTGTCGATCCGCCAGCCATAACAGAATCGCACCAGTTTCAAAAATTGAGCCATCGGGGGTTTCAAGCACTGGGATCAACCCGTTTGGATTAAGCGCGCGATAGGCGGGGCTTTCGTGTTCGCGCGCGGCGCGGTTGACCAGAGCGGTCACATACGGCTGGCCCATCTCCTCCAGCGCAAGGCGGATAATGAGCGAGGCATTGTCGGGCGCATAATGCAGGCGAAAGGGCTGTGTCATGGGCGTAGCTTATCGCTCGAAAGGCCGCGTGCCAGCCTGAAAACGACACCCATGCGCCGCGCAGGCCCTTTGCCTCTCGCACCCGGCGCTTAACTTGCCTATAACCGGGGCCGGAACCAACGGGGAGTCGCTGCCATGACTGGGGAATTGTCACCCATCGACAAAGCCAAATTCGTCGCCGCCAAGCGGTCTGTTGATTATGTCGAAGATGGCATGCGTGTGGGCCTTGGGACAGGCTCAACCGCGGCATGGATGGTGCGCTGTCTGGGTGAGTTGGTGCGCGATCAGGGCCTGAAGATCAAGGGCGTGCCCACCTCAACCCGCACCGCCGAACTAGCCCGCGACGTCGGGATCGAAGTGATCAGTCTGGACGAGGCCAAATGGCTGGACCTGACCATCGACGGCGCTGATGAATTTGATGCCAACCTGAACCTGATAAAAGGCGGTGGTGGGGCGCTGTTGCAGGAGAAGATCGTTGCAACCGCAAGCGACCAGATGATCGTGATCGCCGATATCGGCAAAGAGGTTGAAACGCTGGGCGCGTTTCCCCTGCCGGTCGAGGTGATCCCGTTTGGCTGGCAGACCACCAAATCGCTGATCGAGGAAATGCTGATCTCGATGGATGTGCTGGGCCGCGATGCATCGCTGCGGATGAACGGCGACCGGCCCTTTGTAACCGATGAAGGGAATTATATTCTTGATCTGCATCTGGGGCGCATCGGCAAGGCCAATCAATTGGCGATGGTGCTGAACCAGATGCCGGGCGTCGTGGAAAACGGCCTGTTCATCGACATCTGCGATGTGGTGATCCTTGGCTATGGCGACGGGCGCGTCGAAACCCGCGACATCAACGAAGGCACCGTTGAAGAGGACAAGCTGGATTTCCTTGAATCCGACAACCTGTTCACCGACCTGCAAGACTGACACGAAGAACCGACAAAAGGGGCGGACATGGCATTTGACTACGACCTTTTCGTGATTGGCGGCGGCTCGGGCGGGGTGCGCGCGGCGCGTGTCGCGGCGCAAGGCGGGGCCAGGGTGGCGCTGGCCGAAGAGGACCGCTACGGCGGCACCTGTGTGCAGCGCGGCTGCGTCCCGAAAAAGCTGATGGTGTTCGCCAGCGAATACCCCGGCCACATGGAAGATGCGCAGGCCTATGGCTGGACGGTGCATGCCGGTGGCTTCGACTGGCCCGCTTTTCGGGGCAAGCTGCACAGCGAACTGGATCGGCTTGAAGGCGTCTATCGCAACATTCTGGGCAATGCCGGGGTGCAAACCTACGATGCCCGCGCCACCGTGGCCGATCCGCACACCGTGGCCCTGTCCACCGGCGAGACGTTCACCGCCAAGCATATCCTTGTCGCCACCGGCGGCTGGCCCATGATGCCCGATTTGCCGGGCGCTGAATACGCCCTGACCAGCAACGAGGTTTTCCATCTAGAAGATTTACCGCGCTCGATCCTGATTGTCGGCGGCGGCTATATCGCCAGCGAATTCGCCTGCATCCTGAACGGCCTTGGCGTACAGGTGACGCAATATTACCGCGGCGCGCAAATCCTGCGCGGCTTCGACGAAGAGGCGCGCGGCCTGATCGCCGACGAGATGATCCAGAACGGTGTCGATTTGCATTTGGGCTGCAACATTGTCGAAATGGAAAAGCGCGAAGGCGGGTTTTGGGTCAAGGCCACCAACGGCGATGAGCGTTTGTTCGATCAGATCATGTTTGCCACCGGGCGGACACCCAACACCACCGGGCTTGGGCTTGAAGAGGCCGGTGTCAAACTGGGCCGCAAGGGTGAAATCGTGGTCGACGACTACAGTCAGACAAGCGTGCCGTCGATCTATGCCATCGGCGACGTGACCGACCGGGTCAACCTGACCCCAGTGGCGATCCGCGAAGGCATGGCCTTTGTCGATACGGTTTTCAATGGCAACCCAACGCCAGTGGATCACGCACTGATTCCAACCGCGATTTTCACCCAACCGGAATTCGGCACCATCGGCCTATCGGAAGAAGAAGCGCGCGAGCAAGAACCTGTTGAGGTCTACGCCACATCGTTCAAACCGATGCAGCAAGCTTTTGCAGGCCGGGCCGACCGAGTGCTGATGAAATTGATCGTATCCAAGGCCAACCGCAAAGTTCTGGGCTGTCATATCGTCGCGCCGGGAGCGGGCGAAATGATCCAACTTGCCGGGATTGCCGTAAAAATGGGCGCCACAAAAGAGGATTTCGACCGCACGGTCGCGGTCCACCCAACCATGTCCGAAGAATTGGTCACAATGCGCGAACCGGTGCGCAAAGCTTGATTTTTCGGACATGCTGCACAGTTTAGAAACAACGCCTTGTGTGATACGCGGGGCGAAAGGTCAGTAAAGGGAAAGATATTCATGGCTGGACAGTCTGGCGGCCCTTGGGGCGGCGGCGGTAACTCAGGCGGCGACGGGGATGACGACCGCCGTGGCAATCGAGGCGGGCAGCGTCCCCCCGAAGGCGGGCCGCAAATCCCCGAAATAGACGAACTGGTGCGCAAAGGCCAAGATCAGCTGCGCGTGCTGATGGGCGGCCGCGGTGGCGGCGGCAACGGCGGCGCAGGAGGTGGCGGTGGCGGGCCAAGCATTGGCCGCGGCGGCATTGTGCTGGGCTTGATCATCGCAGCGGTCCTTTGGGCCGCGGCCAGCTTTTACACAGTCAAACCCGAAGAACAGTCGGTTGAACTGTTCCTTGGCGAATATTCATCAACCGGGCAACCGGGCCTGAATTTTGCACCATGGCCGCTGGTCACCCATGAAGTGATCAATGTCACCTCGGAACGGACCGAAGATATCGGTCAAGGTCGCGGAAGCTCAAATGACGGGCTGATGCTGACCACCGACGCCAACATCGTCGATATCGACTTTCAGGTGGTGTGGAATATCAATGATCCCGCCAAACTGTTGTTCAACATCCGCGATCCGCAGTTGACCGTGCGCGCCGTGTCCGAGTCTGCCATGCGCGAAATCATCGCTGCCTCGAACCTCGCGCCGATCCTTAACCGTGATCGTGGGCTTATCGCAGACACCGCGCGCGAAAACATCCAAGGCACGCTGGACGACTACGAAAGTGGCATCACGATCGTGCGTGTGAACCTTGATACAGCGGACCCACCACGCGAAGTGATCGACGCCTTCCGCGAAGTTCAGGCCGCTGAGCAAGAACGCGACCGCCTGCAACGTCAGGCCGATGCCTACGCCAACCGCGTTCTGGCCGAAGCCCGTGGTGAGGCGGCACAGGTGCTTGAATCCTCGGAAGGGTACCGCGCCCGCGTGGTCAACGAAGCCATCGGTGAGGCCAGCCGCTTTATCGCTGTGGCGCAGGAATTCAATCGCGCACCCGAAGTCACGCAGCGCCGCCTGTATCTGGAAACGATCGAGCGCACGCTTGGCCAATTGGACAAGGTGCTGATCGACGAAACCAGTGGCTCGGCGAATGGCGGTCAGGGCATCGTGCCTTACCTGCCCCTGAACGAATTGCGCCGTGGTAGCGGCGCATCCTCCAACACCAACACCGGAGGCGCGAACTGATGCGTAAATCCGCACTTCTTCTGCCGATCGCCGTAGTCGCCGTAATCGGTGTGCTGTCGTCGCTGTTTATCGTAGACGAGCGTGAAAAAGCGCTTGTTCTGCAATTCGGTCAAATCCGTCAGGTTGTCGAAGAACCGGGTCTTGGGTTCAAGATTCCAATCATTCAGGAGGTGGTGAAATACGACGACCGGATCCTGTCGTTCGATACCGACACCATCGAGGTGACGCCGTCGGATGACCGCCGCTTGGTTGTGGACGCCTTTGCGCGCTACCGCATCACCGATGTGGTTCAATTCCGTCAGGCCGTGGGCGTGGGTGGCATTCGCGCTGCCGAAGATCGCCTGTCGTCGATCCTGAACGCACAAATCCGCGAGGTTCTGGGTGCCGATCAGGTCACCTCGGATACGATCCTGTCACCGCAGCGGGGCGATTTGGCCCGCCGCATTCGCGGACAAGCGCGCACCAGCGCCGAGAGCCTTGGGTTGGAAATCGTCGACGTTCGGTTAAAGCAAACCAACCTGCCACAACAGAACCTTGACGCCACCTTTGCGCGGATGCGGGCCGAGCGTGAGCGTGAGGCCGCCGACGAGATCGCCCGCGGTAACGAGGCGGCACAGCGCGTGCGCGCCGCCGCCGACCGGACCGTGGTTGAAACCGTATCCAAAGCCGAGCGTGAGGCCGAGATCACCCGAGGTGAAGCCGACGCTGAACGGAACCGGATTTATGCCGAGTCTTTCGGGAAAAACCCCGATTTCTTCGCATTCTACCGGTCGCTATCGGCATTGGAACGATCGCTTCAGGGTGACAACTCGACACTGGTCTTCTCGCCCGACAGCGAATTCCTGTCCGAGATGTTCAGCTCGATCCGCGCCGATGGCCTGCGTGAGGTTACGCTGGAGGATATCGATATCGACCGCCTGCGCGAAATGGCACCCGAGTTGGAAATCTCGCCCGATCTGCCCGAAGCCGAACGTCAACGGCTTGAGGAAGAGGAAGCGCAACAGAACGCAGCCGAGCAAGAGAACGGCGCAGAGGCGACCAATTGATCGAAACACTGCTTCTGGCTCTTGGGCTGGTGCTGATTGTGGAGGGGCTGGTCTATGCACTGGCCCCTTCTCTTTTAGAACAAATCCTTGCCGCGCTATCGCAATTGTCCATTGACCAAAGAAGGCTTTTAGGGCTGGCGTCACTGGCGGTGGGCCTTGTGATGGTCTGGGCCGCAAAGCAGCTTGGCGCTTGATTTTCCGTTCACTACGCATTCACATGCGCGTGACAAAGTGTTGTGAACTTTGCGTTCTTGCAAACACTACCTAAGTAGGATGCATATAAAAGACATCGCATCGGAACCGCCTGGTGCGGCCTATTCGGACAAAGGCAAGGAGACGTGACCGTGACAGCCCAATCCGCCACCCTTTCAAAAACCAACCCCGGTGCCTTGCGCGCGCTGTGGCTGACGGCGCTGACCATGGCGCTGGTCATCGCGCAGGCGATCAGCGCCCAAGCCCGGCCCGAAAGCTTTGCCAATCTGGCCGAAAAGGTCAGTGAAGCTGTCGTCAACATCACCACCTCGACCGTTGTGGCCCAAGGCACAGGCCCGGCCCCAATGGTTCCCGAAGGCTCCCCATTCGAGGATTTCTTCCGTGAATTTCAAGATCGCAATGGCCAAGGCGACCGGCCGCGCCGCACCTCGGCGCTTGGGTCGGGGTTTGTGATCTCGGAAGACGGATTTGTCGTGACGAACAACCACGTTATCGAAGCCGCAGATGAAATTATCATCGAATTTTTCTCGGGCGAGGAACTGACGGCCGAAGTGATCGGCACCGACCCCAAAACCGATATCGCCCTTCTCAAAGTGGAAACCGATCAGCCGCTGCCCTTTGTCAGCTTTGGCGACAGTGACACCGCCCGCGTCGGCGATTGGGTCATGGCGATGGGCAATCCGCTTGGTCAGGGCTTCTCGGTCTCCGCCGGGATCGTATCGGCCCGCAACCGGGCGCTATCGGGCACCTATGACGACTACATTCAAACCGACGCCGCCATTAACCGTGGCAACTCGGGCGGCCCGCTGTTCAACATGGACGCTCAGGTTATTGGCGTGAACACCGCGATCCTGTCGCCCACCGGCGGGTCAATCGGGATCGGGTTCTCGATGGCGTCGAACGTGGTGACCCGTGTTGTCGATCAGTTGAAAGAATACGGTGAAACCCGTCGCGGTTGGCTGGGTGTGCGCATTCAGGACGTTACCGATGACGTGGCCGAAGCCATGGAACTGGAAGAGGTGCGTGGCGCATTGGTCACTGATGTCCCTGAAGGCCCCGCCGCAGAAGCCGGCATGGAAGCCGGGGACGTGATCCTTTCCTTTGACGGCAAACCCGTCGCGGATACCCGCGGACTGGTCCGGCAGGTTGGCAACACCGAGGTTGGCAAAACCGTGCGGGTCGTGGTGTTCCGTCAGGGCAAAACGCAAACCCTCAAGGTGACTCTTGGCCGTCGCGAAGTGGCTGAGGGTGCCGTACCCACCGCACAACCCGGTGCCGACACACCGGAAGAACCCAGCAGCGCCAACATGATGGGCCTCACCCTCAGCCCGCTAAACCCCGAGCTGCGCGGCCAGCTTGAGCTGGACGATGGCGCGATGGGTCTGGTTGTCACCGATGTCGACAACCTGTCAGACGCCTACGAAAAGGGTGTGCGCGCCGGGGACCTGATCACCGAAGCGGGCCAGCAAAAAATCGCGTCGGTTTCCGATCTTGACGATCGGGTGGCCGAGGCCCAAGAGGCAGGCCGCACGTCGATCCTGTTACTGGTGCGCCGCGCCGGCGAGCCACGCTTTGTGGCCTTGCCAATCGACAGTGACGACTGATTTTCACGAAAACACCTCATGACAAGGGCGCCCAAGCGGGCGCCCTTTCTATGTCTGGTCATGGCGCTACACGCTTTTGCGGAGTTCTGCAAAAGCTGGGTGCGCGGTGCCCTCATCTGTGCGCGCGGTTTGGGCCCCATCACCGCACAACCGCCACACGCCACGCCAGGAAACTGGCACAGCACGGCAAAACACGCCTGCCTCTAGGGCAAATCGTCCAACATCATCGGGTAAACGAGGCCGCCCGCCGACGCCCCGACGCCCAGATAATCAACCCATTGATCGGTTGACGCATTGTATCTGCGATAGCGCTCGATTTTCTCGTACAGCTCGTTCACCACTGTCTGCTGCTCAGAGATCGACATGCGCACCCAGTCATCCTCGGTGATGGCCATGATCCGGGATTTATAGGGCAGGTCTTCGATGAATTCCGATACATTCACAGCGTCAGCCAATGTTGGGTCCGAGCGGCGCGAGACCTTGTCGGGCCGACGGCTCATATCTGCAGCCGCCCCAAGAACCTGACCGAAAAAGTCATCGGGGTTGATGACGTTTTCTTCGGCCTTTTCAATGATGATGCGCAGCGCTTCATCAAGGTTGCTCAATTCTGCCTTTGTCAGCAAAAGACGAATGGACAGCGGTTTCAGGCCGGGCCGCGCGAAATCCCGATCTGCGACCACCGCCTCGAACACATCCGGTGCCTTGGACCCACGTGAGCGGCCAAGATATTCCAGCTGCATCGTCCGGCCCGCCGCCCGAAAGGCCTTGGTATCCTCATCAATGATGCCGTCATCCTCGGCAAAATCGCGGGGGTCTTGGCCTCCGCGAAACCGGTTGACCTGATCGGCCACAATCTGGCCAAGCTGACGCGCCTTGGCCTGATATTCCTCACGGTCCCCGTTTTCGATCGGAAAATACAGTGGCGGAACGTTGGGCTGGCGGGTCAATTCACGATAGGCGGCTTCGGCCCGGTCGTGATCATTGGCCCCTTGCGGTGTTCGCAAATGCATCACCGCGACCGCCCCGTTGATCTTTTCCCGCACCAACGTCCCAAGACCCTTGGCGCTCAGGCGGGTCTTTGAATAGCCATCATCGGCCTCGCGGGGGCTTGCATCGGTCACCAGCACGATAAATTTTGCCCCGAATGGCGACCAGTCCATGGCCTGCAAGGCGTGTTCGATGCCTGCATAGCTGTCTTCGCGAAAATTCCGGCTGGATGAGCCTGCCTCGGTCATGCGCGTGATACCATTCAGGAACGCGGTCGAATCAAACCCGGAATTCAGGTCTACGAATGTCTGAACATCATAGCCAAGGCCGGGCGCTGCCTGCAGGTTGTCGCGGAAGCCGATCAACCCAAACGACACCGCCTCTTCTGCTCCGGTCCGCCTGACGCCTTCATACACCTCTTCCAAGGCGGCTTGCGTTCTTCGGATGAAAGGTTCCATTGAAATGGTCGTGTCAACGACGAACACAACCCCGGCCCGAAAGGCGCTTTGCGCATCTTCCGGCGCGGCATCACCCACCGGGTCATTTTCGATTGGAGCATCACCCGGTTGCGCTCGGGCGACCGCGACCTTCAACAGATTCACAAACGATCCGTTTTCAAAAATGGCTTCCTCGGTTTCAAGGATCGGCATCACATACAGATTGTCACGCAGATTGACGGCATCGCGCGGCCCCAAGGCCACGACACGCTCGGACTGACCGTTGCCCGCCTCAGTCGCTTCCGCTTCTTCGCGCAGCTCTTGGGCGGAACGGCCCGGTGCCTCGCTTTCGACCACATCATAAATTGCGTCGTAGTCTGAAAAGAACAATGTTCGGTCCAAATTCGCACTGGTTTGCAGGGTGGCCACGATATTCTGGCGCCATGGCGCGACAGTGTTTGCAGGAAGCCAGAACAAGCCTTCACCATTGTCCCCGCGCCCGACATGCAGCCACTCTCCGCTTTCGGCGTAAACATAAAGCGGTTGCAAGGGGCGCAATTGGCCGCTGCCGCTGCCGTCAGGTGCATCGAACATCGCGGTGCTGTCTCGGACAAGAACGCGTTTGAACAATGTATCCTTGCCGTCCATCAGCAACGGGCGATCGGCGGCGCTTGCAGGCGATGTCCAGAAAAGCGCGCCCATCAGGCCAGTCAAAGCGACGGTTCGCAGCATGTGTGCAGCACGGGCAATCATCACAAGTCTCCTTTCAGTCAGCCAAACGCGAAAGCGCCTGCGCAGCAGTTTCAGACCCTAGATCAGCAGCCCGCTGATAATGTCGCTTGGCCGCTGCGGGATTGGCGCGCGGAAACGGAGAGCGCGCGGTGTCATGGGTTGCCGGGTCATACATTTCCGCAATCATGATATTGGCCCGGATGCGGATGTCGGTAGATTGGCTGTCATCACCAGACAGGGCCATCAAAGCCCCGAATGCAGCATTCAGGTTTTCCGCGCCCGAAGCCGCGATCAGGTTTTCAGCCTCGGCCAAAGGATCGTTGGATTGCGCCGCGTCTTGGGCAAGCGCGGCCTGCTTGGTGCTGGCACCAGAGGTCGTACTGGCCCCCGGGCCCATCAGGAAAAACCACGCCGCCCCGCCCGCGACGATCACAAGCCCGGCAATCAACGCCACAACCGTTGAGGCGCGTCCGCCGGTGTCAGGCTTGCTGTCGCGGGCATCGGGTGCCGGGGGCCTATCCTTGGGTCCATCCGTGCGCTGTGCCCCGGCTTTCTCAGCCGCCAATGCCTTGCGCACAAGGGCCAGAGGATCAGCAGGGCGCAACGATGGATCGGCCCGCAAGAACGCTTCCAGCACGCCGCGAAGGTTGCGCGACACGCGATCATCGCGGATTTTGATATCTTCGCGGCGGTCGTCAATCGCAGCCCAACCCTTGCCATCGCCGGGCACGGTCAGTCCCGCGCATCGCATCAAGACCAAACCCAACGCATAAATATCTGTCGCAGGGGTGATCCGATTGTCGAAAAGTCCCAATTGCTCGGGCGCGCAGTATCTAAGCTTGCCGGCAAAGTCGCTGCCCAAGATCGATTTATCGGTGCCCACAGAATCTGAGGCCAGCCCAAAATCAATGAACTTGGCTTGGGAAACATCCTCATCAGGCACCAAGATATTATCCGGCGCGACATCGCGGTGCACGATGCCAAGCGCATGGATGGCCGCCAATCCAGAACACAGCCGCTCGGCAAGTTTCAACACATCCTCCGATGCCAACCGCGCGCCCTTGTCGAGGTAATACAGAAGTGGCTTGCCTGATAGATACTCCATCACCAGATACAGTTTGCCAGACTTGTCCTGCAAAGTCGTTTCATAGCGCACAACCGCATCATTCTGGACCGTCCGCAGCAGGCTTGATTCCCTACGAAACAAGTCAACCGCGCGGGAATTGCGCGCAAACTCGGGCGTCATAACCTTGATCGCCACAGGGTGTCCCGCCGCCGTATTGGTTCCCCGAAACGTCGCGCCCATCCCGCCTTCGCCCAACAGGCTGTCGATGCGATACGTGTCTTGGATCATGTCGCCGGGTTTCAGACCCAGAACGCTTTTTTCCATCTGTCTAACTCCATCGGGATGTGAACAAGATCATCAGCGCCGGGCCGATTTGCGCAAACTGATTGCCGCATGCTTGGTAAATTCACGAATATCCATGATCTGAAAACAAATGCCCGCAAACACAAAAGACATCGTAACGCCGAAAACAATGGTCAGAAAACCACCAATCACAGCCCAAATGTCAAAGCTGTTGAGCGCGCCACCATAGCGAATGATCATTGCGCCGGAAAAACACGAACTAAGGATGAAAAATCCAGTCGTGATCCAGATCAGCATGGGCAAGGCGTTGTTCAGCATATCTCGCATAGGTCATCCTTTTTGGCTTTTTGGTCTCGTCTCAATCGCTTGCCTGATCGACGGCGATGTTTTGTATATCCAGTGCAATCAAATCGACATCCGATTGGCCGGCTGCCCGACGCGCAGCAAGATGGGTCGACATCAGCCCAAGGCACTGCGCGCGTCGCGCGCCTTCGGCTTCAACCTCGGTTCGGATAAATTTGGTTTGCTTGTCCAGCAAGGCGCGTGAGTAATCCTCGGACAGCCCTTCGATCAGGTTGGCATATTCCACCACATTCGCCATTGCCTTGCGTTCCAATCCGACCAGCTTATCTTGTGCCTCGCGCTTGGCCTCAAGCACCTGCTGCAAAAAGGCCTCATCGCCCGCGCGGCGCGCCTCGTCCTCAAGCTCAGCCAGATCATGCTGTATGGTCAGCGCGGCGGCGACGGCGTTCAGATACCGTTGCACCGCTTGATCACAGACCAGAACCGCGGAATTCAATATCAGGCGAATGGATTTGTCGCGCAGGGTGTTGCGGGCCACCTGCCCGCGTTGGATTGTGGATTTAATAGCCTCCAGCCGACTTTTATCACGTTCGGATCCGGCCGAGTCGCGCATCGCATCCAACAGGGCAATCACCTCTTCTTCGGAGGACGCCGTGCTTAGGGCCGGGTCAGGCTTGGCAAGCTCTTGAAGGCTGTTGTTCAGCGCGTCGGCTTGCGCAGGCGATGTGATGGCCAGTCCGGCCACAACCAACCGCGTCGCCGCGAACCTGTCCTGCGTCGGCTCGTTCGAGATCACATCAAATGGCGGAAGTTCGTCACGGGTTGCGCTGGTAATGGACGCCAAAGGCGTGCGCGCATCGCCCCCACGCTTGACCAAACCACCGGCCTGCCCATGCTGGCGCCCGTGACGGATCAGCGAAAACGGCGTGCCGACAATTTCGGCGGCATTGCCAAGCATGTCGTGCAGCCCCAAAGGGTTGCCCTCTAGCGACCCGATCACCTGCACCCGTCCCGCAGCACTGTCCGATCCGCCATGCGCGATATATTCACTAAGCTGTCGGCCATCGGGAATGGGCGGTCTGGTCTTGCGAAACAGAGCGCTTTCGACGGCCATGCCCCCACGGGCGGCAAATTCCCATTCCTCTTCCGTTGGCAAGCGCAGATAGGCCCGTGTTTCCCCCGCTTGCGGCAGGGCTGCGGCGGCATTCTGCATCAGCCAGAGGCTATAGGCCTGCGCAAAGCTTTCGTACTCCAGCTTTGTCTGGCCCAGTTTGGGCAAAAACGCTCGCCTGCGTGGGGTTTTGTCCGGACATCCCGACATCACGACATCATATTGGGCTTCGGCCAATTCATATTTGGCCATATAGAAATACCCCTTGGTCGGACTGCCATCGTCCGAGAAGGCGCCCGAGACATAAGACCGCCAAACACCGTTCAGATAGGGCCGGTCATCCCCTTCCTGCCCCAAGGTCACCGGCACATCGCCAATCGCGCCATCCACGTTTGGAGTGGCAACCTTGCGAAACGCCATCGCACCGCCACAGGGCATAGGCAGGATCAGATCATCATCGGCAGGCTTGGGGTTGTAATAGCTTTCACGCCATTCAATGCCGGCGGTTTCAGCCTTTGCCGGGGCCATAAAGCTCAGGCTGGCGCAAATCGCCAAGGCTGCCGTGAAGATTGGCAATCGCTTGATGAGTCTTTGGTCATCCATGGCGCAACACCTCTGCTTTCTCAATTCCCTTGACGGCCCAAATGGCCCAGCCCGACGCTGTGAAGGCGGTGAGCAGTCCGACACCACAGGTCGCGATCAGATCTTGCAGGTCCAATGTGGCAATCGCGTTTCCCGTGGACTCGGAAAACATACTATTGATGATGAATGTGGCCGGCATGACCAGACAAAATGTCAGGAAAATACCGGCCATGACCAATATCAGCCCCTGACACACGGGAATCAGAGTGCTGCCACGGCGTGTCAGCCCAAGCAGCCGCAATAGGCTGAAGGCAATACGCTGACGTTCAACAGCACCGCGTAAATTAGCCGCCATCGACGCCCAGAATCCGGCGGCGGCCAAAATTGCGACACCGGTGTAAAGCAGGTTCAGATTGTCGCGAAAGGCCAGCAACAAGGCCGCGTTTTGGGCGCGTAAGCGGGTTGTGATCCCTTGCGCCTCCAGCCAAGCCCGAAGCCCTTTCAACTGGTCAAGCTCTTTGGCGTAAAGCCTGAAACTGGCGTAGGCCTCGGGGGCGGGGCGGTCTTCAATCCATGTGGCGGCGGTGATCGTAGCATCATCGCGGAACCGCTCGATCGCCAACAGATCGGGCAGCGACAAAAACAAAGCATCCCGACCATACATTTCCTCTGGAACGAGGCCCAGCACCTCCAGCTCACGGCGGGCCAACTCTTCCCGGCCATCAATCTCACGGCCAATCAAAAGCTCAAGCATGGCACCGGCGCGCAGGCCGCCCAACGCATCGGACAAAGCGGCGCTGACATAGACCTTGCCGGGGCTGATCGGCGCCTGCGCCGTGATCAACGGATCACCCGCGGCACTTGGCACAAGCGGCACAGCGCGTTCCAACTGGCGGTTGCCCATGTTTTGAACGGCATCTGCCGATGCATTGATTGATCGTGTTGCCGGCATGACAAACTGAACATCAGCGCGCGCAGCAAGCGTATTGAAAAAATCCTGATCATGTCGTCCGGCCCCGACGGCCAAAACTTCACGGTTTGACGGGTCTTCGACCAGACGGCCCACCATTGTGCCAATCACACCGTTTTTCAGGGCCAGAACGATCAAAAGGGGTGCCAAAACGCCCACCAAAGCGGCAATGAAACACACCGCAGCCTGCCAGTCGTGGCGCAAGTCTTTGAGGGCAAGCGTGATCGGCAACGACGTCATGCAACCCTCTCTTGATCCAAGGGGCCACCAAAGACCGAGTACGTCACCCCTTGGTGGCTGACAACATGATGCGCGCCCCGGCCCGCATCAGCAAACGCGCCGCCTCGGGATTTGTGGCTGGCCAACACCACGGCTGATCCCGCCTCATGCGCGAGAATGGCGATCAATTGTTCAACCTGCGCAACATTGGCCGGGTCAAGTGCCGAAACCGGTTCATCCAGAAGTAAAACTCGCGGTCGGGCCAACAGCGCCCGCGCGATTGACGCCCGCTGTCGTTGACCAACCGAGACTTGCGCGGGCTTGCGCGCAAGAATGCCGGAAATGCCCAAGGCTCCGATCAAATGATCATGCCAATCCCGATCCGGGGTCTGACCCGTTATGGCAAGCGGCAGACCGATATTCTCTTGGATCGACAGATAAGGGATCAGCGCATTTGTTTGCAGAACAAACCCCATCACATCAGGGGCCGACACCGCCATGCGGCCTTGCGCCGTAAACAGGTCGTGACCAGCAACGCGATGGTCACAATCGGCAAACGCGCCTGGTGGGATTGCGCCCGAGATCAAGCCCAACACCGTGCTTTTGCCGGTTCCGCTGACCGCATCAAGGATCAAGGTTTCGCCACGCCGCAAATCCATCGTTTCGATCACGACGGCAAAGTCTTGCGCCAACCGCACGCCCAGATTTCGGATATGCAGCACGGCATCACTCATGATCGGCCCGGCTTTGCCAGTTTGAGCCGAATACCCGCCAACCGAATATCCGAGGCCGTCGTGACCTGCACAGGTGTGTTTGCTGTCAGCCTTTGGCCGTCAACTGTGGTGCCGTTTGTCGTGCCCATATCCGTCACCCGCAGCATACGGTTTTGCAAGTCTATGCGCGCATGAACCCGGCTTAGCCCTTCTTGGTTGACCACAACGGCATTCTCAGAGGACCGCCCTATCGTGACCCCGGCTTTCAGCTGCCCGGCGGTCAGGGTTTTGTCAGGGCTACCTTCCACGCGCACCCGCAGGGCGGCCTTGCGGCCCGGTCCGATCAGTTTGGCGGTTTTGGTGCCCGATGTGGACTTGACAAGAAACAGCGCCACCCCGCCGCCGATCAGCGCGACACCAACCACGCCAGCAAAGATGAAAACCCAAGTCGGCACGCCCCGCGTCATCGCCGAGCCGGATGCCCCCGACGCGTCAGACCCACAGGAACTGTTTTCAACGTAATACGGCACCTTCACAATCGACAGAAATCCGGAAATTGAATTTGACGACGAGGCCCAGAACGTGCCGTTTGTGGGGATGCCGCTTGGAGTCATGACTGAAATCTTCGTATTCACGCCAATGACCTGGCCACAGCTATCCAGCAGCGGACCACCCGAATTACCGCTATTGACCGATGCCGTGTGTTGAACAATTTCCAGCGATGAGCCGCCTGGCACCCACGTGCCCATGAACACCTTGGACACCGCCCCTTGGGTTAGTGTGGTTTCGAACAAGGCCGGATTTTCAAAACTTGAAATTCTCGCGTCAGCCGAACCGGGATAGCCAAGTGCTGCCACCGGCTCACCTTTGCGCATGTCGCGCGACGCAATCGGCAAAAATACAGGGTCCGGCAGGGTATCGCCGTCAGGGCTTAGCCGTAAAACCGCCAAATCCAGCCCGGCGCTGGTCTGCAATACCTTGGCGTTATATTGGAAAATCTTGCCGTTACGCGAGAAAAACACCACCAGCTTTCGGCTACCGTCAATCACGTGCTTGTTGGTCAGGTAATAAAAATCGGAACTGTCCGGCACGGGCGCCAGCAAAAAGCCAGATCCAGTCCCGGCCTCCATGGCAACCGTCCGACCCATCGCTTTGTCAGCAGTTACGACGATCTCTTCAAACTCATCTGCCGTCACTGGCGACGCACCTGCCATCACCCACAGCACTCCGGCAACCACTGCAAAAAGGAAATTTCTTACAAACATGTTTCAGTAGTCCCTCATAATGAACCCAACAGCCGCAGCCAGACCGGCAAGACATACAATAATAACCAGCATCGCGATCTTGCTCTTTGGATTTCTTCTTTTTGTTGTTCGGCGCGAACGCTCTGAAGGCATCTTTGCCTGCCGCTGTGGCGCGGGCGATTGTGGCGCGGGCGATTTGGGTGATGCCGGAGGCTGCTGGCGCGGCCGAGAATTTGGCTGTCCTCCGGCCACACGCGCCGTAAAACGCCGCGCATCACTTGGCCGGTCTTCGGGCATCAGCGCGCAGCCCTCGTCAATCATATCCAGCAAAGCCGCGGG
>DATFJQ010000098.1:0-16970 GCA_035269125.1 Roseovarius sp. | reverse complement strand
CGGCCTTGATGAAAGACCTTGATCATGCGCTAAGCCTGATCGACGCGGTCGTGGGCGCGGTGGATATCCCCGTCACCCTGAAAACCCGGCTGGGTTGGGATGATGCTTTGATGAACGCGCCGGAATTGGCGCGGCGGGCGGAAAATGCCGGCATCGCGATGATCACCATTCACGGGCGCACAAGATGCCAGTTCTACAAGGGCCGGGCCGATTGGGCCGCGATTGCGCGGGTGAAACAGGCCGTGCGCATCCCGGTGATTGCCAATGGCGATATTGTTGATGCGGCCACGGCGCGCAAGGCAATGAACCTGTCGGGGGCTGATGGGGTGATGATAGGGCGCGGCGCGCAAGGGCGGCCTTGGGTGCTGGCGCAGATCGCGGCAGAGGTCTGGGGCACGCCCGCGCCACAGGTGCCGCAAGGCAAGGAATTGGCCGATATGGTCTGTGATCATTACGAAGACATGCTGCGCTTTTATGGGCCGGAGTTGGGCAACCGTGTCGCCCGCAAACATCTTGGCTGGTATCTGGATGGGGCAGGCACGGGCGCGGCCCTGCGCAAACAGGTTTTGACCAGCCGGACCAACTCCGAGGTGTTGCGCCTGATCCCGCGCGCGCTGCGCGCTGGTGAAAGGATGGCCGCATGACCGGGGCAGAAGATGCGCTGTGGACATCATTGCCAGTGCCTGCGCTGCTATTGGACGCGCGTGACCGGATCGTGCAGGTCAACCCGGCAGGCGAGGGGTTTTTAATGACCTCCTCGAAAACGGTGGCGGGCACGCCTGTCTGGGACAAGATCATGGTCGACGCCCCCTTGGAGGACGCGTTTGAACGCGCACGCAACAACGACGCGCCACTATTCGTCAACGATGTGGATGTGGGCACGGGCGATCGTGCGCCCTTGCATTGCAATTTGCAGATCGCCCCGTTTTCCGGTCAGCCCGGCCATATGCTGCTGCTGATTTCGCCACGTGAACTGGCAGGGCGCGTGACGCAGGGGCAATCGGTGAAATCCGCGGCCAAGTCGGCAATTGGCATGGCCGAAATGCTGGCCCATGAGATCAAGAACCCGCTGGCAGGCATCACCGGCGCGGCACAGCTTTTGTCGATGAACCTTGAGACGCAAGATCTAGAGCTGACCGACCTGATCGTCAGCGAAAGTCGCCGGATCGTGGGTTTGTTGGAGCAGGTCGAGCAATTCGGCAATGTCAGCAAGCCCAAACTGGCGGCGGTGAACGTGCATGACGTGCTGGATCGCGCGCGGCGCTCGGCCATTCTGGGTGTGGCTGCCGATATGACGATCATCGAGGACTATGATCCGTCCTTGCCGATGGCGCTTGGCGATGCGGATCAGCTTTTGCAAGTGATCCAGAACCTTTTGAAAAACGCGGCACAAGCGGCGGGTGGCGGCGGCGGTGTGATCCGCCTGCATACCTATTACGAACAATCGCTGCGCGTGCGGCGGGGCACGGGCGGCGGCAAGGCTTTGCCGTTGCAGATCGAGGTGATCGACGACGGTCCGGGCCTGCCGCCGGATATCGCCGGCGATATTTTCGACCCGTTCGTTTCGGGCCGCGAGAACGGCACCGGGCTGGGTCTGGCTTTGGCGGCCAAGATCATTTCAGATCATGACGGCTGGATTTCGGTCAGTTCGGTGCCGGGGCGGACAGTGTTTAGAATTTCACTGCCGCGCGCGCCCGAAGGCATGGCCACACAAACCGAGGAGCAAGGCTGATGGATGGCACTGTATTGGTCGCCGATGACGACCGCACGATCCGCACGGTTCTGACACAGGCGCTGACGCGCGCGGGGTGCAAGGTGCATGCGACCAGTTCGCTGACAACGTTGATGCGGTGGGTGGGCGAAGGCCGTGGTGACGCGGTGATCACCGATGTGATGATGCCCGACGGCAACGGGCTTGAGATGCTGCCGAAGATTTCACAGGACCGGCCCGGTTTGCCGGTCATCGTGATCTCGGCGCAGAACACCATCATGACGGCGATTCAGGCCGAAGAGGCCGACGCGTTCGATTATCTGCCAAAACCGTTTGATTTGCCCGATCTGATGAAACGCACCGCACGCGCGCTTGATGCGCGCGACCGCAAGCCCGCGACACAGGCCGAGGATGAGCGCCCCGATGAATTGCCACTGATCGGGCGCACGCCGGCCATGCAGGCCCTGTATCGGGTTGTTGCACGGATCATGAACACCGATTTGCCGGTGTTGATCACTGGGGAATCGGGCACCGGCAAATCGCTGATCGCGCGGGCCGTTCATGATTTCTCGGATCGGCGGACCTTGCCTTTTGTCACGGTGACGCCCTCCGACCTGAGCGATTTGGAAGGGCCGGCCAAGGTGATGGCGCGGGCGCGGGGCGGCACCATCGTTCTGGATGAGGTGGCCGATCTGGACCAATCCGCGCAGGCACGGGTGGTGCGCATGATGGACGCGCCCGGCGATCATGCGCCACGGTTCATGGCGACCAGTCAGGCCC
This sequence comes from Roseovarius sp., assembly GCA_035269125.1. GTDB lineage: Bacteria > Pseudomonadota > Alphaproteobacteria > Rhodobacterales > Rhodobacteraceae > Roseovarius. The sequence goes on along the minus strand of DATFJQ010000098.1, from coordinate 14,479 downwards.
ATCTGTCAGACCGGATGGAGCAGGGCGGTTTGCGTGAGGATCTTTATTACCGGCTGTCCGGCGCCGTGATCGAGGTGCCCAGTTTGCGCGAACGCGTCGATGACATCCCGCTGCTGGCCGAGCATTTTCTGGCCCGTGCCGAGCGTGAGGGCCTGCCGCACCGTGGGCTGTCGGACGAGGCGATGGAAATGATGCGCGCCTACAGCTGGCCCGGCAATGTCCGCCAGTTGGAAAATGCGGTGCGCCGGATCGGGCTGACGGCGCGGGCCGATCAGATCACCAAACCCGAGGTTCAGGCGGTGTTGGGCGGCCAACCCGCCGCGCAGCCGGTTCTGGGGCAATCGCAAGGCGAAAGCCTGTCGGCCTCGGTGGGGCGCCATTTGCAGCACTACTTTGATCTACATGGTAATGTTTTGCCGCCACCGGGTCTTTATGCACGTATCTTGCGCGAAATGGAGATGCCGTTGATCGAAATCGCATTGGACGCGACGGGCGGCAATCAAGCAAAATGCGCCGATCTTTTGGGGATCAACCGCAATACCTTGCGCAAGAAGATCAATGATCTGGAAATTAACGTGACACGCCGCCGCAAGTTGATGTAAAACTGCAACATACTTGTGGCTTTTCAGGCAAGCAGCCTGTTATCAAAGCCATATATTGCGGTGCGGCCACTTGGCCGCACAATCTGGTGGGGAGTATGCGTGGCAGAAGCGACACGCAAATGGACGTGGGATCGGGTCAACCGTTTGCGGCGCATGAAGCGTTTGCAAAACTTGGCGACGTTCGGTTTGGTCGTTCTTGGGCCTGTTTTGGCGGTGACGACCTATCTGGTCATGGGCCCGCTGGACAAGGGCGCGTCCTCGGACGTGCTGCGCATTATTTTGCTGGCCGATCTGGTTTATGTGATCATCGTTGCCGCACTGGTTTTGCAGCGCGTGGCGCGTATGGTGGCCGCGCGGCGCAAACGCTCGGCCGGGTCGCGGCTGCATTTGCGGCTGACCGGCGTGTTCGCGCTGATGGCCTTGTTGCCGACGATTGCGGTGGCGATCTTTGCCACGTTGTCGGTGAACATGGGGCTGGAAGCTTGGTTTTCCGAACGCGTGGGCCGCGTGGTGGACAATTCGGTGGCCGCCGCGCAGGCCTATGAGGACGAACACCGCCGCGATTTGGTCACCGATGCGCGGGTTCTGGCCTCGGTGATCAACGCCACGAAACGCGCAACGGTATTCATGGATGATGGCGAATTGCGTCAGATCCTTTCGCAAGGGCAGCGCGAAATCCAACGCGGATTGCGCGAAGCTTTCGTTATCGACGGCACCGGCGATTTGCGCGCCCGTGGCGAACGGTCGTATCTTTTTGACTATGAACAGCCGACAGCGGCGCAAATTCAACAGGCCCGCGACGAGGGCGTGGTTGTGATCCGCGATTGGGATAACAACGAGTTCCGCGCCTTGATGCCGCTGGACGCGATCCCCGATCGCTATCTTTATGTCAGCCGCAATGTCGATGGGGCGATCCTTAGCCTGCTGGACGAAACCCAGGAAACCGCAAGGTTTTACGAGCAACGCGAAAGCGAAAGGGGCCGGGTTCTGTTTGAATTCGGGCTTGTCTATGTGGGCTTTGCGGTGATCCTTATTCTGGCCGCCGTGTGGTTGGGCATGTGGTTCGCCGAGCGTCTGTCGCGCCCTGTGGGGCGGTTGACAAGTGCCGCACAGCGTGTCGGCGGGGGCGATCTGGACGTGCAGGTGCGCGAAGAGGAAGGCGATGACGAAATTGCGCAGTTGAGTAGTTATTTCAACCAGATGACAGTTCAACTGAAGCATCAGCGTGATACGCTTTTGGCTAATACCCGTCAGATCGAACGGCGCAGGAGGCTGTTTGATTCGGTGCTTGGATCAGTGTCATCCGGTGTTGTGGGATTGGATGCCAAGGGCCGTGTTGCATTTGTGAACCGGGCCGCCGCACGTCTGCTGGATTGGCAAGAAGATCAGGCAAGCCTTGATCTGAGCGTGGCGGTCCCGGAATTCGGCGGCCTATTCGACAAACTGCGCCGCAGCAGCGGCGGCTTTGTGCAAGAGGAAATCAAGGTCAGCCGCGGTGGCCGGGTGGAAAACCTGCTGGTGCGCATGTCGACCCGGCGCAGCGAGGCGGGCAAGCGTGAAGGCTATGTTGTGGCCTTTGACGATGTCACCGATCTGGTCGCCGCGCAACGCATGGCCGCATGGGGTGATGTGGCGCGCCGGATCGCGCATGAAATCAAGAACCCGCTGACACCGATCAAGCTGTCGGCGGAGCGCATCAAACGCAAGTTTGGCCGGGTGCTGGAGGCAGATCAGGCCGACGCGCTGGAACAACTGACCGATGTGGTGATCCGTCAGACGGACGATTTGCGCAGGATCGTGGACGAGTTTTCGAAATTCGCCCGGATGCCCGAGCCTGAGGCCAAGCCGGAATCAGTGACACAGCTTTTGCGCGATGCGGCCTTGCTCCAAGACGCGGGCCAGCCGGATGTAGGGTTTGATCTGGATTTGATGGATGATGTTTTGCTGGCCAATCTGGACGCGACGATGATCAGTCAGGCCCTGACCAACCTCATCAAGAACGCGGGCGAGGCGATAGAAAGTCTGCAAGAAAAAGGCGCGCCAGCCGGACACGCGCCGCAAATTCGCATTTCCAGCCAGATTGAAGACGGCATGGCGGTGCTGCGCATCGCCGACAATGGCATCGGCTTGCCAGAAGATCGCGCGCGGCTGTTTGAACCTTACGTGACGACCCGCGAAAAAGGCACTGGCCTTGGCCTGCCCATCGTGAAGAAAATTATCGAAGAACATGGCGGAACCTTGGTGCTGGATGATGCACCGGATTTCGACGAGGACGGGCATCGTGGTGCGATGGCCGTGGTGCGGCTGCCACTGCTGACCGACGGTCAGGACGCGGCAACGGTGCAACAACAGGCGGTATGAGGGTGGTATGAGCGATATTCTGATTGTCGATGATGAACGCGACATTCGCGAGTTAATTGGTGATATTCTTGAAGACGAGGGCTTTGGCACGCGACTGGCGGGCAACTCCCAAGACTGCATGGCCGCGCTGGAGCAAGAGCTACCAGCATTGTTGATCTTGGATATATGGCTGAAAGACAGCGATATGGACGGGATCGACATTTTGAAGGCCGTCAAGCGCGAGCATCCGGAAGTCCCGGTTGTGATCATATCGGGCCATGGCAACATCGAAATCGCGGTCGCGGCGATCAAGCAAGGCGCTTATGATTTCATCGAAAAGCCGTTCAATATTGACCAGTTGTTGGTGGTGATCCGGCGCGGCATGGAAACCAGCCGTTTGCGCCGCGAAAACCAGAGCCTCAAGCGGCGCGAGACCGAAACCGCCGAAATGCTGGGCGACAGCGCGGCGTTCCGCACCTTGTTGGGGCAGTTGGACAAGATCACCAAATCCAACGGACGGGTGATGCTGTCGGGGCCTGCGGGATCGGGCAAGGAATTGGCGGCGCGCTATATCCATGCCAATTCGGGCCGTGCCGAGGCGCCGTTTGTGTCCGTCAGTTGTGCCTCGATCGAGCCCGAGCGCATGGAAGAAGTCCTGTTTGGACGTGAAAGCGAAGAGCGCGGCGTTGAAACCGGTCTTCTGGAAGACGCCAATGGCGGTGTGATCTATTTCGACGAAGTGGCCGATATGCCTTTGGGCACGCAATCGAAAATCCTGCGGGTTCTGGTCGATCAGACGTTTCTACGGGTTGGCGGCAGCGACAAGGTGCAGGTTGATCTGCGGGTCATTTCCTCGACCAGCCGCGATCTGGAGGCCGAGATTGCCGCTGATCGATTCCGCCGTGAGCTGTATCACCGGCTGAACGTGGTGCCTGTCAACGTGCCAAGCCTTGAAGAACGGCGCGAAGACATTCCCGAACTGGCAAAGCACTTTATCGGGGTGCTGAACCGCACACAGGGCTTGCCCCTGCGCGGGCTGAGCAGTGACGCAGCGGCGCTTTTGCAAACCATGGGCTGGCCGGGCAACGTGCGGCAGTTGCGCAATGTGATCGAACGGGTGTTGATCCTTGGTGATCCGGGCGGAGATATCGCCGCAGGCGAGATCCCCGGCGAAACCGATGCCCCCGCAGACGATGGCCGGGTGGTGCTGTCGGGCGCGGTGGCGACCATGCCGCTGCGCGAAGCGCGCGAGGCGTTTGAACGCGAATACCTTATGACACAGATCAACCGATTTGGCGGCAATATCAGCCGAACAGCGGAATTCGTCGGGATGGAGCGCAGCGCATTGCACCGCAAACTGAAATCTCTGGGTGTGATGACAGGCGCGAAATCCACGCGCGCCAGCGACAGCGAAGAGGCCGCTGCAGGCTGATCGTGTCAGGGCGTCGGCGGCGTGATGATACGCCAATCGCCCGAAGGCAGGCGCACGGCGCAGCTTTCGTCGCTCAGCGGTGGCAGGGGCGCAGCCGTGTTAACCGTGATCTTTTGCCCTTGTGGCGATTGGCACGCGGGCAGGCGGGCTTGGGTGTATCCCTTATCGGCCATGCAGGCCTGTGCCACATCCTCACGAAGCCCGGCATTGGCATCAAAGCGTTCATATTGCGCTGGCCGTAAAAGGATGCGCTGCACATAACAATTCCCGGCCGCGTCGCAGACCGGGCGGGTGATATAGTCCGCTGGTTTGTAATAACGTCTGATCCGTTCCGGCACTTGCGCGAAAGCCGCAACGCGGCAGGCCGTCAGATCGGCGTGCAGCCGCGCCGGGGCAATGCCCGTCTTGTGCCATAGTGGTGGCGGCGCGCAGGCGGCCAGCATGGCAAGGGTCAAAAAGAGGCATACTCCGTATCTCATAGCGCCATTATACCGCCCTATCGTCGTGCGGACAAAGCAATTGACCCTGCATAGCCCATCTGTCATTCACAAAGCCCAGACTGGACAAGGCGTGGAATATGAAGGTCATCATCTGCGGCGCGGGACAGGTGGGTTGGCAAATCGCCCGCCATCTGTCGGGTGAGCGTAACGATGTCACGGTTGTGGACAACAATCCCGATCTGGTGCGGCGTGCCACCGATACGTTGGACGTGCAGGGCATTGCCGGTTTTGCCAGCTATCCCGATGTTCTGGACAGGGCAGGCGCGCGCGATGCGGATATGATTATCGCTGCCACCTATTCTGACGAGGTCAACATGGTGACCTGTCAGGTCGCCCATTCGGTGTTTGCCGTGCAACGCAAGATCGCCCGATTGCGCAGTCAGTCCTACCTGACGGCCATTTATTCCGATCTTTACCGGCGCGATCATATGCCGATCGACGTTGTGATCAGCCCCGAACGCGAAGTGGCCGAGGCCGCAATGCGGCGTTTGGCGGCCCCGGCCGCCTTTGATACCGAAACCTTTCTGGCCGGGGGCGCGCAATTGATGGGCTTGCGGCTGGACGATGATTGTCCGGTTCTCAACACGCCGCTGCGGCAATTGAGCGATCTGTTTTCGACGCTGCGGGTGGTCGTGCTGGGGATCCGGCGCGAGGGGCGATTGTTCGCGCCCGACGCGGGCGATCAGCTGTTTGCCGGAGACGAAGCGTATATTTTCGCCCCGCAAGAGGACATTCCACGGACCTTGGATGTGTTTGGCAAAGCGCAAAACAATCAGGAACGACTGGTCATCGTAGGCGGTGGCAATATCGGGCTGTCGGTGGCGCAAGCCTGCGAAGCGCGCGGCGCGCGCACCCGCACCAAGGTGATCGAACGTGACAGGCGCAACGCGGAACGGGCCGCTGACGCGCTGGAACGCACCATTGTGTTGAACGGTGACGGGTTGGATGCCGCGCTGCTGAACGAGGCTGGGATCAATCGGGCCGATGCCATTCTGGCGGTCACAGATGACGACAAGACCAACATGCTGGCCGCGGTGCGGGCCAAGGCCGAAGGGTGCCCCTTTGCGATTGCTTTGATCAACGATCCCACGCTGATCCCGCTGATGGAGCCGTTGGGCATTGACGCTTACATCAACCCGCGCGCCACCACCGTCAGCTCGATCCTGCGCCATATCCGACACGGCCGGGTGCGGCAGGTCTATTCCATCGGCGATGCCGAGGCCGAGGTGATCGAAGCCGAGGTGTTGTCGACCTCGAATCTTGCCGGATCGCAAATTCGCGAGATTGATTTCCCCGAGGGCGTGCTGGTGGGGGCCGTCAAAAAGGGTGGTGACATTCGCAAACCAAGCGGCGGGCTGCGGATCGAGGCGGGCGATGTGGTTGTTTTGTTCGCGATGGCCGATGACGTGGCCAAGGTCGAGCAGTTACTCCAGGTCTCGATAGACTTTTTCTGACCCATGGTTGCGCGACTTCTCAGATTTCCCTTGATCCTGATCTTGGCGGGAATTGCGGCCTTGGCGATGCTTTTGCCCGCCTTTCACGCGCTGGTGCAGGAAGATTTCAGCGTTGCGCGCGCGTTTGCCTATTCTTCGATTCTTGGGCTGGCCTTGGTTGCGTTGATCGGGCTGGCGATGTCGAACCAACCGCACCGCCTGAACAGTGATCTGCGCGATTTGCTGTCACTGTTTTTGGCGTTCACGGTGTTGCCGCTGTTTTTGGCCGTGCCATTTTACGAAGGTCTGGCGACCACAAGTTTCATCAATGCCTATTTTGAAATGGTATCCTCGCTGACCACCACCGGGGCCACAATGTTTGCTGATGCCGCACGACTGAGTGACAGTTTGCATTTGTGGCGCGGCATGGTGGGCTGGTTTGGTGGCTTGTTGATGTGGATTGCCGCAGCAGCGGTGCTGGCCCCGTTGGCCCTTGGTGGGTTCGAGGTCACCGCCAGCGGTGAGCCGGGCCAATTCGGCACCGAAACAGAGCGCTTCGAGCGCGCCAGTTCGGTCAAGCGCCTGTCGCAGGTGTCCGTGCAATTGGTCCCGATTTATATTGGCCTGAGCGCCGGGCTGTGGGTGCTTTTGATGATTGGCGGAGACCGTCCTCTTGTGGCGCTGGTCCATTCGATGTCGACGCTTTCCACCAGTGGCATTTCGGCTGTAGGCGGGGTGGCGCAGGCGGGCTCGGGCATAGGTGGTGAGGCCGTAATCTTCCTGTTTTTGCTGTTTGGTCTGTCACGCCTGACGTTTTCGTCGGACACAGTAACAACAAGCCGGCCGGGCCTGCACAATGACCCCGAGTTCCGGCTGGGCATGATCTTGGTTCTGGGGGTGCCGATATTGTTGTTCGCGCGCCATTGGATCGCCGCCTTTGACGTCGATGAGGTGGAAAACCTAAGCCTAGCATTGCGGGCCTTGTGGGGGGGCGTATTCACAACACTGTCGTTTCTGACAACCACCGGATTCGAAAGCGCATCCTGGACCACGGCCCGGGATTGGTCGGGCTTGGGCACACCGGGGCTGATCCTGATGGGGCTTGCCTTGGTGGGTGGCGGCGTGGCCACCACGGCGGGCGGCGTCAAATTGCTGCGGGTTTATGTTCTATACTTGAATTCTCAGCGCGAGATGGAGCGCATGATCTACCCATCCTCGATGGGCCGGTCTGGCCCCGGTACGCGGCGGATCCGGCGGCAGGGTGCCTATATCGTATGGGTGTTTTTCATGCTCTTCGCGATCTCGCTGTCGATGATCATTCTGGCATTGGCCGGGTTTGGCCAAAGCTTTGAGGCCTCTGTCGTGCTGGCGGTTGCGGCGCTGTCGACAACCGGGCCGCTGATCTCGGTTGCCGCTGAAACGCCGATCAACCTGCTAACGCTCAGCGCCCCGGCCAAGCTGGTGATGTGCGGGGCCATGGTTCTTGGGCGTCTGGAAATGCTGGCGATCATCGCCCTTTGCAATCCGGGGCTGTGGCGGGATTGAAGGCCGCTGTGTCGCCTTGCGCGGCAACGAGTTGATTTTTGGGCTGGAAACTCGGGCTGACGCACTCCATACTTACAACTAGGGAGACATCGCGCCAGTCCGTGGCGTGTGCAAGAACAAAGGCTTAAACAGATTATGGCATCAGATCGACAAAATCTTCAGGACGCATTTCTGAATCAGGTTCGCAAGACCAAGATTCCGGTCACGATTTTTCTGATCAACGGTGTGAAATTGCAGGGCGTCATTACCTGGTTCGACAATTTCTGCATTCTGCTGCGCCGTGATGGGCAATCGCAATTGGTTTACAAGCATGCGATTTCCACCATCATGCCGTCGCAGCCGGTTAACCTGTATGATGGTGACGACGCGGCTTGACGCAAATCACAACCGATCAAGAAGATACACGCGCTTGGGTTCTGCATCCCGATATCCCGTCGGCGGGATCGGGGCGAACACCCGCATTGGCCTTGGACGAGGCTGTTTCGTTGGCGCATGCGCTGCCGGGCCTTGAGGTGTGCGGCGCCGATGTCGTGCGCCTGCCGCGCCCGCATCCGGGCATGTTGTTCGGCAAAGGCAAGCTGCAAGAGCTGAAACAACGGATCGAGGCCGACCATATCCAACTGGTGCTGGTTGACGGTCCGGTCAGCCCTGTGCAGCAGCGCAACCTTGAACGCGCTTTGGGTGTCAAGCTGTTGGACCGCACCGGGCTGATCCTAGAGATTTTCAGCGACCGTGCCGCCACCCGCGAGGGTGTGTTACAAGTTGAAATGGCCGCACTTAGCTATCAGCGCACGCGGCTGGTGCGCGCTTGGACCCACCTTGAACGGCAGCGCGGCGGCTTGGGGTTTGTCGGTGGCCCCGGTGAAACCCAGATCGAGGCCGACCGGCGTGCAATCGACGAGCAACTGGTGCGCTTGCGCAGGCAGTTGGAAAAAGTGGTCAAAACCCGCGAATTGCATCGGGCGTCGCGCGCCAAGGTGCCATTTCCGATCGTTGCGCTTGTGGGGTATACGAACGCGGGCAAATCCACCCTGTTCAATCGCCTGACCGGGGCCGAGGTGATGGCCAAAGACATGCTGTTTGCCACGCTGGACCCGACCATGCGGCGGATTGAGCTGCCCGGCGGCGGGCCCGAGGTGATCTTGTCAGACACGGTAGGCTTTATCAGCGATCTGCCCACCGAACTGGTCGCGGCGTTCCGCGCCACACTGGAGGAAGTGCTGGCCGCCGATCTGATCGTGCATGTGCGCGACATTTCTCACCCTGAAACCGAAGAACAGGCCGCGGATGTCCGCGCCATTCTCGACAGTCTGGGCGTGCGCGAGACGACGCCACAGATCGAGGTTTGGAACAAGATCGACTGTCTGGATGACGACACGCGGCAGGCGGTCGTCACCCGCGCCGGGCGGCTGGACCATGTGCAGGCCCTGTCGGCGGTAACAGGCGAGGGGATGGCCCCCCTGATCGACGCGATTACCGACGGCGTGACCGAGGCCAGCCACGTCACCAAGATCAGGCTGGGCTTTGACGAAGGGCGCAAGCGGGCATGGCTGTATGATCGCCGGTTGATCGAGCAAGAGGATCAGACCGAAGACGGGTTTGACCTGACCGTCAGGTGGAGCGCCAAGCAACAGGCGCAATTCGAACAGCTATAGCCGGTGTCCGGCGTCAATGCGCTGTGGTGTTTGAAAACAGCTGAATGATCACAATTCCCGACAGGATCATGCCTGTGCCAATAATGGCGGGGGCATCCAGTTTCTGACCGAAGACGACAAAACCGATCATTGCGATGAACACAATGCCAAGGCCGGCCCATATCGCATAGGCCACGCCGACAGGGATGTATTTCAGCGTCAAGGCCAACAGGTACAGCGCAATCACATAGCCCACGATTGCCACCACCGTCGGCACCAGCCGGGTGAATTGTTGACTGGCCTGTAGCGCCGTTGTGCCGATGGTCTCGGCGGCGATAGCGAGAATCAGCAGAAGATACACCTTGGTCATGAAAAACCTGCCATTGTAGATATTCGTGATTGCTACGCGGTTTGCCAACCGTGTGCAATTTCCCAGTGCGGCGACAGGGCGGTTTCTATGGCAGGCTCAGGCGTCAGGCGTCGAACAAACCGCCTAAAATATCTTGGAACGTATCGCGCAGGGCGTAAATAAGCGACGCAATGGCGATAACGCCCGCGATTAGCATGATCGTCCAAGTGAAAAGCTGGAACCCAACTGCCAGCCCACCAAGCGTGATACCGGAAAACGCCGCGCGTTTGTGTTCGTGCCGGACAAAGGATGCAACCCCCGCCACAATGGCAAGACCCGCCAAAAGGCTGACGCCGATTTTCAGATAGTCGTCGATGTTGCGCTCCGGTGCGACTGGTTCAGGCTGCGCTTGTCCCGCGACCGAGCGCGCTGTGGATTTCGCGATTTCGGCGGCCAGTTCGCCGAGGCTTACGCCTGCGCTTTGCTGTGGGGCGAATGGCCCGGCCCAAAAGGTCACCATTGTCAGAATAAGAGCGGCGGCCCCCAAGGTGAAACCGAGCCAGCCAAAGGCAGCATTGGGAGTATCAGGAGTATGAGGAGTGTCATGCATTCTGGTCACCATTGATATATAGAAGACCTGTATACAGACTTGGCATGGCACAATTATGGCGCGAAATGCCAGTGGCTAGGAGCTTTGCTCATGAGGGGAAAGGTGCCGAAAAATGATTGGGCGCTTAGGGTGTGGATCGTATCCAAAACAAAGGGCCGGTCGATGTGACCGGCCCTTGGCGTAATCGATCAGCCTATGATGCTGTTCAGCGTTTCACTGGGGCGCATCACCGCGGCCAGTTTGGCAGGGTCGGGGTGGTAGTAGCCGCCGATATCGGCTGGTTTGCCTTGGGCTGCCGCCAGTTCCGAAATAATTGCGGCCTCGTTGTCGGCCAAGGCCTTGGCCATGGGCGCGAATTCTTCGGCCAGTTTCGGATCGTGTGTTTGCGCGGCCAGTGCCTCGGCCCAATAGCGGGCGAACCAGTAATGGCTGTCGCGGTTGTCAGGCTCACCCACCTTGCGTGAGGGCGAGCGGCCATGATCCAAAATACCCTGCGTCGCGGTGTCTACGGTTTCGCCAAGGATCTTGGCGCGCGCGTTGTCCTTGACCTCGCCCAGAAACTTGAAGCTTTCGCCAAGCGCACAAAACTCACCAAGACTGTCCCACCGCAGGTGGTTGTCAGACTGAAGCTGCTGCACGTGCTTGGGCGCGGACCCACCGGCGCCGGTTTCAAACAAGCCACCGCCATTCATCAGTTTCACAATCGACAGCATCTTGGCCGATGTCGCCAGTTCAAGGATCGGGAACAGGTCGGTCAGGTAATCGCGCAGCACGTTGCCGGTGATGGCGATGGTGTTTTCGCCTTTGGTGATGGTTTCAAGGCTGGCGCGGGTGGCATCGCGGGGCGACATGATGTCAAACTTGTCGGCAACGCCCTTGGCCTCAAGGATCGGGCGCACATATTTGATCAGTTCGGCGTCATGGGCGCGGCTTTCATCCAGCCAGAAAATCGCGCGGTAGCCTGTGGCCTTTTGCCGTTCAATCGCCAGATTGACCCAATCTTCAATCGGGGCTTTGCGAGCCGAGGCAGACCGCCAGATATCACCAGCCTGCACGCTGTGTTCGTGCAGAACGGTGCCATCCTCCAGTAGCATTTTCACGGTGCCGTCGGCAGGTATTTCAAAGGTTGTCGGGTGGCTGCCGTATTCTTCGGCTTTTTGCGCCATCAGGCCGATATTCTGCACTGTGCCGGCGGTGGCCGGGTCCAACTTGCCATGGGCTTTGAAGAACTTGATGGTTTCGTCATATACCGGTGCATAGCTGTCATCGGGGATGACGCAGACAGCATCATGTTCCTTGTTATCCGGGCCCCAGCCCTTGCCGCCCGCGCGGATCAGCGCGGGCATCGAGGCATCGATGATCACATCAGACGGCACGTGCAGGTTGCTGATGCCGTTATCGCTGTCGACCATATACATCGGCGGGCGGGTGGCGCGCACATCTTGGATGGCCTGAAGGATTTCGGGCTGGTCCTTGACCCGCTCCAGCAGATCACCAAGCCCGGAATTCGGGTTCACGCCCAGTTCTTTCATCTGCGCGCCGTATTTTTCAAACACCGGCTTTAGCCATTCTTTGACCGCGTGGCCGAAAATGATCGGGTCCGAGACCTTCATCATCGTGGCCTTCATGTGCAGCGAAAACAGAACGCCTTCGGCTTTGGTTTTTTCGATTTCCTCGGCCAAGAACGCGTCAAGCGCCTGCGCGCTCATGTATGTGGCGTCAACAACCGTGCCCGCGGGATAGCTGACCGAGTCTTTCAGCACGGTTTCCGATCCATCCGCGCCGGTCAGCACGATTTTCGCGGTTGCGGCTTTGCTCAGCGTGGCCGACGTTTCGTTCGAGAAGAAATCACCGCCCGACATCGAGGCAACGCGGGTTTTGCTGTCAGCTGTCCATTCGCCCATGCGGTGTGGGTTGGCTTGGGCGAATTTCTTGACCGCAGCGGCGGCGCGGCGATCCGAGTTGCCTTCGCGCAGCACCGGGTTCACCGCCGACCCTTTGATCGCGTCGAACCGCGCACGGGCCTCTTTTTCGGCGTCGGTGGCAGGATCATACGGGTAATCGGGGATCGCATAGCCCTGATCCTGCAATTCCTTGACCGCGGCCACCAATTGCGGCACCGAGGCCGAGATGTTGGGCAGTTTGATCACATTCGCCTCGGGCGTTTTCACCAGGTCACCCAGTTCCGCCAGATCATCGGAAATACGCTGATCTTCGGTCAGGTTTTCAGGGAAGGCGGCCAGAATGCGGCCCGCAAGCGAGATGTTCTTGGTGCCCACGGTCACACCTGCGGCCGAGGCGAAATTTTCGATGATCGGCAAAAGCGAGGCGCTGGCAAGCTCGGGCGCTTCATCGACTTTGGTGTAGATGATATCGGGATTGGAAGTATCAGCCATCGGTGATCCCTTTCGATCAGGTTGGAACAGGGCCGCCCGGATGCCGGGGCAGGGCGGGCAACGTGGGCCGGTCTGCGCTGTGCTGGTGCTGTAAAGAACCGGGCTGAGCAGACTCGGGAATTGCCCGCGTCATAGCGCAATCGGGCGACGTGTGAAAGATGGTATGCGACAGTATACAGAAATTATTTTCAGTCAGGCGGCAAATTCTTCTGCGCGCTCCAGCCGCGCCATCAGAAAACGCGCAACGGTTACTGCGACAAGCACAGCCAGAAACAGCGGCATCGGGGTGCCGTTGAACATCAAACCCACCGGCACCGTCAGCAGCACCGAGCCAACCGTGGCAATGGCCGCAATCACACTGGCGCCCATGCCCGCAATATGGCCCAACGGCTCCATTGCCAAAGCGTTGATATTGCCAAGCGTCAGGGCGGCATTGGCGAACACGCTGGTTTGCCACGCGATATACAACGCAAATTCAAGCGCCGGGGGCAGGCCAAGCGCAAAGCCGACGACCATAAAGCCCGACAATCCGATTTGCAGGCTAAGCGCGCCCGCCACCATGCGGCGCATCCCAAGGCGCATGACCACACGCGCGTTCAGCAGGCTAAAACTGCCAGCGATCAGCGCCATCAAAAAAAACCACTGCGGGAATTGTGCGGCGCGGTCAAAATAAGCCTCGAACACCTGCTGGATCATCGAAATCGAACAGAACAGCGTGGTCATACACAGCATTTGCACCGCGATGGCCAGCCGCACAGATCGGTGCGACACGACCTCTTTCATGGCCTCCACCAGCGCGGCCCGGCGGAACGGGCGGCGGGCCTGAAGGGCCAGCGGTTCATCAAGGCGCAGGGCAAGCCAAAGGCTGCTGATCAGGGCAAAGCCCGCGAAACAGGCAAAGATCACGCGCCAGCCCGCGATGCCAATCACCACGCTGCCCGCCAGCGGCGAAATCGCCGGGACAAGGGTGAACACCATCATGACAAAGCTCATCAGGCGGGCCATCTCGCGACCGGAATACAGATCGCGCACAATGGCCAAGGCGACGATCCGCGCCGCCGCCGCACCAAGCCCCTGCACAATGCGCGCGGCGATCATCAATTCAAGCGTGGGCGCCGCCCATGCCAGAGCCGCGCCAAAGATATAGATCCCCGAGCCGATCAATATCACGCGTTTGCGGCCATAACTGTCGGACAGCGGACCAGTGAACAGCGTGCCGATCCCAAGCCCAAGGATGAACGAGGTGACCACCAGTTGCGCGCGGTTCAGCGCATCAGGCGTCAACTCCGCCCCGATTTGGGGCAGGGCGGGCAACATGGCGTCGATGGAAAACGCCACCGTTGCCACCAGCATTGCCATCATGGCCACAAATTCGACCCGGCCCAAGCGGGATTGGCCAGTCATCGGTTGGGACTTTCGGGATCGTTCGCGGCGTCAGGATCTTGATCAGGCTGCGGACGATGCCCCAGCCGGGCGATCAGCCATTCAGTATGTTCTTCGCGTTTGCGCATGGCAAAAGCACCGAATTGCTGAATGGCCACGGCGAAAATGCCAAGGCCCAACAGGATGAACACCGTGGTTCCAATCTTGCCCATCGGGATGGCCGGGACCAACTCCCCATAGCCGACGGTGGACAGG
>DATFJQ010000097.1:0-4054 GCA_035269125.1 Roseovarius sp. | reverse complement strand
AACCCCAACAAGGATTTTGAGGCGAGATTCATGTGCACCGAATTGCCGATCTTTTCCGAGGTGTAGCAGATATCGGACAGCGGGAAACCTTGTTGGGGCGCATTTCAGGCGCGAATGGGCGTCTACTTTGGTGATTTATGGGCGACCATTCAATCGAACCGGCCGAACGGACGGCAGTTTCCGACCATTCGCCGCAACTACGAGAGGCTCGTATCAGAAAGTAACAAGCAGTCATGCCCTGCCCCTTTGATCATTGCAACGATGCAGCACTGTTCATCAAGGGCAGCAATGCGTCGAAACGGGCTTTGCAAAGTTGGGTCAAGGCCAAGTTTTCACCGCAGGCAATAGGCACGCACCTGATGAACACGTTCTGCATTGTCTTGCGCAAGGCGTCCATCAGCATTCCACAACGAGTTTTCGAACCCAACCCGCAGCTTGCCGCCCCGCCGGTGCGCCTCGCAAAGGCAATCGGTTTCGCCCCGACCAAAGGCACAGACCGCCCAATCAGGCATCAGGCCCATGGCGTCCTTGCGCGCAAGGAAGGGCGTCAGATCGTCGGGCGCACTATTCTGATCCTTGCTGTAGCGGCCAAGAACAAAGATCAATTGCAGGCTCGGATCACAGAGCAAATCATCGGTCAATAACCGCGCCAAGAGATCAAAGTCCGCCGCATCATACAGGATATGTTGCACAAAAATGTCCCGTGAGTGGCACTCCATGTAGAACGTCCTCGCCACAGCATCTTCGGTGTCCTGAACCATTTCACGTAGCGCAACCGAAACCAAGCCCGCCCCCGACTCCAGCGCCACCGCGCGTTGATGCGGGGGAGCGTAAGACCCCGCCGCCTCGGTCGTAATCTGGAGCGCCATCTGTGGCACCGTCACACGCAGTTCGGCTAACGCCTCGCGGTACAGACCGGCATCCAGCACATGGCGCCCTTCGTCATCGCGCAAATGCAGGTGCAACCCATCCACCCCCGCCGCCGCACAGTCTCTCGCCGCCTGGACAATCTCGGGCAGGGCCATCGGTAAGGCCGGGTGATCGATCTTCGTACGGCGGGCGCCGTTCGGTGCAACCATTAGGTGCGGCAAATCAGTCATGACAAGGCCATCTTCAAGGCTGTCTCAAGCTTGCCAACAAGCTCGTCAACCTGTCCCTCTGTCAAGATGAAGGGCGGTGCCAGAAGAACGTGGTCCCCTTGCCGCCCGTCGATCGTGCCGCCCATCGGGTAGCACATCAAACCGGCGTCCATTGCCGCCGCCTTGACCCGCTTGTGCATTTTGAGCGATGGATCAAATGGCGCTTTCGTTTCTCTGTCGCGCACCAGCTCCAGGCCTTGAAACAGCCCCCGGCCCCGAATGTCGCCAACGTTGGGGTGTTGGCCGAACGCATCGGTCAAACGATCCTTGAGCAAGGCACCTGTGGACAGAACGCCCGACAATACCTTTCCATCGGTCAAGCGGTCCAGAACCGCACCGGCAGCAGCCATGGCCATCGGGTGCCCGATATAGGTATGCCCGTGTTGAAAAAAGCCTGTTCCAGCTGCAATCGTGTCATGGATTTGCGCTGAACACAGCATCGCGCCGACGGGCTGATACCCGGCCCCCAACCCTTTGGCGATGGTGGCGATGTCGGGCACGACACCCTCCTGCTCGCAGGCGAACAACGTTCCGGTCCGGCCCATCCCACACATCACCTCATCCAATATCAACAGCACGCCATGCCGGTCGCAGATCTCGCGCACCCGCTTGAAATATCCCGGCACCGAGGGGACCGCGCCCAGTGTGGCCCCGACCACCGGCTCGGCGACGAAGGCAATCACCGTTTCGGGGCCAACGCGCTGCAACTCGGCCTCAAGCTCATCAGCCACTCTTAGGCCGTAGGCTTCGGGCGTCTCGCCCTCTTGTCGCCCGCGGTATTCATAGCAAGGTGAAATATGGCTGGTCTCGATCATCAAAGGCGCGAAGGGCTCTCGCTGCCAAGCATTGCCCCCCGTCGAAAGCGCGCCAAGGGTATTGCCGTGATAACTTTGCAGCCGGGCAATGAAACGCGTTCGCTCGGGTTCGCCACGTTCAAGAAAATACTGTCGCGCAAGCTTGAGCGCGGCCTCGACCGCCTCGGACCCGCCGGACACCGGATAGACCCGGTCCAGCCCCTTTGGCGCATTGGCCACCAAGGTATCGGCAAATGATTCGGCGGCCTCGGTCGTGAAAAAACCGGTGTGGGCAAAAGGCAGTTTTTCAAGCTGCGTCGCGATCGCGGACTTTATCGCCTGATCGGAATGCCCAAGGCAGGACACAGCCGCCCCGCCGCAGGCGTCAAGATAACGTTTTCCATTGCGGTCAATGATGTAACACCCCTCGCCCTGATCTGCCCAAGGCAGGTTCGCGTTGCACGAACGATGAAAAAGCGCCGACATGATGGGGTCCTCCGGCTGATAAAAATGTGCCTCGTCAAATGGAGATTTGCATTTCATGGCACAATGTGCAAATTATTTTGCATCGCAAAAACAGAATGCGCGATCAATTTGCAATCAACCAACTGGGAGCTGACATGAACACGCTAATGAAACTGGCCGCCACAGCGGCTCTGGCCTTCGGCGCCACCACCGCCCAAGCCGAGGACATCGTCGTGGCCACCGACACCGCTTTTGTTCCGTTTGAATTCAAGCAAGACGGCGAATACACAGGGTTCGACATCGAAATGTGGCAAGCCATCTCAGAGGAACTGGGCGTTGAGTACGAACTGCGCCCGATGGATTTCTCGGGCATCATTCCTGCGCTTCAGACTGGTCAGGTGGATGTGGCGCTGGCCGGGATCACCATCAAACCCGAACGCGAAGAAGTCATCGACTTCTCTGACGGATACTATGACAGCGGCTTTCGCCTGATGGTCCCGTCCGACAGTGATATCACCACATGGGACGATCTGGCCGGCAAGACACTGGCGGTAAAAACCGGCACCTCCGCGTCTGACTGGGCCGAGGAAAACCTGCCCGACACCGAGCTGCGCAAATTCCCCAACATCGACAACGCCTATCTTGAATTGCGCACCGGCCGCGTGGACGCCGCAATGCATGACACGCCCAACGTGCTTTATTACATCGCCACTGCGGGCGACGGAGATGTGAAAGCCGTGGGTGATCAGCAAATGGCACACCAATACGGCATCGGTTTCCCCAAGGGTAGCGAACTGGTGGACCCGGTAAACGAGGCACTGGCCAAGATGCGCGAAGACGGTCGTTATGACGCGATCTACGCCAAATGGTTCGGCGATAACAACTGATCCGCTTGACCCGGTCGGGCCGACTTTGGCCCGACCACCCTTCCCCTATTTCCAAATCCAATAACGGAGGCCTTCCATGGAAACGGACTGGTCCGTCATTGTCGAATTCATGCCTCAACTTCTTGAGGGCGCGAAAACGACGATTTACATCACTGTGGTCGGCCTGATCGGCGGCCTCATACTGGGCACGCTTGCCGGGCTGATGCGTGCCTACGGCGGGCGGATCCTGAACGCCATCGCCTTCGCCTATATCGAGGTCATCCGCGGCACGCCCATCGTGGTGCAGGTCATGTTCTTGTATTTTGCCCTGCCTGTCCTCGCCGACTTGCGCATTGACCCAATGAGTGCGGCCGTCCTTGCCATCGTCGTCAACGCAGGTGCTTATATCGCGGAAATCGTCCGCGGTGCCTTTCTGTCGATCAGTAAGGGCTTGACCGAGGCGGGCTTGGCCATCGGCCTGCCGCATTGGAAGGTCCTGACGTATATCGTCGGGCCGCTGGCCTTTCGCCGACTGATCCCACCTTTGGGCAACCAATTCATCGTAAGCCTCAAGGACACCTCGCTGTTCATCGTCATCGGCGTGGGTGAGTTGACCCGTACCGGACAGGAGATCATGGCCTCGAACTTTCGCGCAGTCGAAATCTGGACGGCGGTCGCGATCATCTATCTTGTCATGACCGGCACCCTGAGCCTGATCCTGCGCACCATCGAAAAACGTATGAGGATCCTATGAGCATCATCGACTTCAAGAACACCTCCAAGCATTTCG
>DATFJQ010000096.1:0-14172 GCA_035269125.1 Roseovarius sp. | reverse complement strand
GTTTTACCAGTTGGAGAAGATGTGGCTGCCTGCCGGGCAAGCCGCGGCTTCTGCCGACAGCTGAATGCGCGTCCATATCTGCGCCGTGGGCCGGATGAAACCCGGCCCCGAGCGTGATTTGACGACAGATTACCTGACCCGCTTTGATCGAACGGGCCGTGCCCTTGGGCTTGGCCCGGCACAGATGCACGAGGTCGAGGACAAAAAAGGTGGCGGCATGGCGGCCGAGGCTACGTTGCTGGACCGAGCCCTGCCGAAAGGCGCGGTGACGGTCATGCTGGACGAGCGTGGCAAAACGCTCAGTTCTCCGGCCTTTTCGGATCAATTGGCCAATTGGCGTGACGCCGGGCGCAGTGATGTTGCCTTTGTCATCGGTGGCGCCGATGGCATCGCGCCCGATCTGCGGGCGCAGGCCGATTTCAAACTGTCCTTCGGGGCGATGGTCTGGCCGCATATGCTGGTGCGTGTGATGCTGGCCGAGCAATTGTATCGCGCGGCCTCGATCCTTGCGGGCAGCCCTTATCACCGGGTCTAAAACAAATGCGCGGCCCGTTGGACCGCGCATTGCATTGGCAAAACAGCCTGTAAATCAGTGGCCCAGAATCTGGCTCAGGAACAGCTTGGTGCGCTCTGACTTGGGGTTGTTAAAGAACTCTTCGGGTTCGTTCTGTTCCACAATCTGGCCTTGGTCCATGAAGATCACCCGGTTGGCCACCTGCCGCGCAAAGCCCATCTCGTGGGTGACGCACAGCATGGTCATGCCTTCTTCGGCCAGTGATACCATGGTGTCCAGAACCTCTTTGATCATCTCGGGATCTAGCGCCGAGGTGGGTTCGTCGAACAGCATGATGCGTGGCTTCATGCAAAGCGATCGGGCAATCGCCACACGCTGCTGCTGCCCGCCCGAAAGTTGACCGGGATATTTGTCGGCCTGTTCCGGGATCTTGACCTTTTCAAGAAAATGCATCGCGATCTCTTCGGCCTCGCGCTTGGGCGTTTTACGCACCCAGATCGGCGCCAAGGTGCAATTTTCCAAGATCGTCAGATGCGGGAAAAGGTTGAAGTGCTGGAACACCATCCCAACCTCGGACCGGATCTTGTCGATATTCTTGAGGTCATTGGACAGGACAGTGCCATCCACGGTGATCTTGCCTTGCTGATGTTCTTCAAGCGCATTGATGCACCGGATCAGGGTGGATTTCCCCGAGCCGGACGGTCCGGCGATCACGATCCGCTCGCCGCGATACACCGTCAGGTCGATGTCGCGCAGCACGTGGAACGCACCAAACCATTTGTTCATATTCTCGATCGAGATCGCGACCTCGTCCGAGATTTCCAAAGCTGCCTGTTGTTCACTCATGACACAGACCTTTCCTTAACGATGATCGCGCTGAAGCTGACGCTCCAACCATTGCGAATATTGCGAGATGCTGTAGCAAACGATGAAAAACAGCACGACGGCAAAGCCCCAAAGCTCCCAGTAGATGCCGTTCCATTCGGTGGATGCCAGAATTGGCCCCCGGATCATGCCGACCAGATCGAACATCGAAATGACCGAGACCAGAGTGGTGTCTTTGAACAAGCCAACGGCCACATTCACGATGCCGGGGATCGAGATTTTCAACGCTTGCGGCAGGATGATCAGGCGCATGGATTGCGCATAATCCAGCCCAAGGCTGTTGGCGGCCTCGTATTGCCCACGTGGTAGGGCGGCGAGGCCCCCGCGCACCACCTCGGCGATATAGGCCGAGGCGAACATCGTGATCATGATGATCACCCGCAGGATCAGGTCAAAACTGGTGCCGGGCGGTAGGAAATAGGCCAGCACCACATTGGCCACGAACAACAAGGTAATCAGTGGCACACCGCGAATGAACTCGATGAAGATCACGCAGATCCATTTGATGATCGGCATATCCGACTGACGCCCAAGCGCCAGAAGAATTCCGAACGGCAGGCTAAGCGAAACACAGACCGTGCCAAGGATCATGTTGAGCATGAAGCCCCCCATGTCCCGCGATGGAACAGGGGTCAGGGCCACGACATTGGGCGCAGCGGCGCTGATATAGCTGCCCAGCCACCAGACAAGCACGGTCACAGCCACGCCAAACAGCGCCGCCGTGCCAAAGCCCTTGGCCTCGGTCCGGTGGAACGCCACATAACCCGCCGCGAAGCCCAGCAAGATCATCAGTGGCGTCAGAATCGTGCCGCCCCAGATCAGCCAAAAGGCGATGAACGGGTAAAGAAGGGTCAGGATCAGCAGTTTGCGCGGCAGCTTGGAAAACAGCACCGGGGCGATGGAAACCAATAGCAGCGCAAAGGCCAGTGTCGGGCGCCAGTATGCCTCGGACGGGTATTTGAACCCGAACAGGAGCTGGTTCCAGCGTTCTGTCAGAACCGAAAAACAGCCGCCTGTTGCCCCGTCCAGAATTTCACGGCATTCCGAAAGGCTGTCGGCAGTCCAGACCCCGTTCCAAAACCACGGCATTGCGCCGCTTAGCAGTTTGAACAGGAAATAGATCGCCACCAGTGTCAGAACCGTGTTGACCGGCCCGGGAAACAGGTTGTCACGCAGCCATTTGACGATGCCGGCCTCGGTGACAGGCGGGGCCTGTTCGGGCAGGATCTCATGCCGGACAAAAGCGAGTTCGGATTTCGACATCTCAGCGCTCCTTCAGCTTCACGGCATTGTTGTAGACATTCATGACCGCCGAGATCGCAAGGCTGATCGCCAGATAGAACAGCATCAACAACAGAACGCTTTCGATCGCGCGCCCGGTCTGGTTCAGGGTGATCCCACCCAGCGTGCCGGTGACGTCCATATAGCCCACGGCAATCGCCAGAGAGCTGTTCTTGGTCAGGTTCAGATACTGCGAGATCAGCGGCGGAATTATGATGCGCAGGGCTTGGGGCAGAACGACAAGGTTCATGATCCGCCCCGGCCGCAGGCCAAGGCTGGCCGCCGCCTCTGTTTGGCCTTTGCTGACCGCCAGAATGCCCGCGCGGACGTTTTCGGCGATGAAGGCCGCTGTATAGATGGACAGCGCAAACCAAAGCGAAATAAACGAGTTGCGGGCAAAAATGCCGCCTTGGAAATTGAAGCCCTGCAGCGATGGATATTCCATCACGATCGGCTGGCCCATGATAAAGAACATCACGATCACGGGCACAAAAAACAGCCCCACCGAAGGCCAGAAAATTGGCAACAGGCGTCCCGCCTCATAGAGTTGCTTTCGCGCATAGGCGCGGTAGACGAAAATCCCGATGATCGAGGCGATAAAAGTGGTAATCACGATGCCAGATCCGACCTCGAAAATCGGCTTGGGAAAATAGAAACCACGCCCGGTAAAAGCGAACGCATCCCAAAGCATGTATGCGTCGGGGTTTTCCCCGCGAAAATCACGCGGTTGAGGCAGGATCGCAGTGAACACCGACAGGATGATCAGGATCCAGATCAGCACCGGCACGTTGCGGAAGATTTCAACATAAACGGCCATGATCTTGCGGATCAGCCAGTTTTGCGACAGGCGCAGCACGCCCACCACAACGCCGATCACGGTGGCAAGAATACAGCCCAGAATAGCCACAAGCAGCGTGTTGAGCACACCCACCACAGATGCGCGCATATGTGTGGACTGGCTGTCATATTCGATCAGGCGCTGGTTGATGTCATATCCAGCCGGTTCGCCAAGGAACTGATAAGATATGTTCAGGCCCGCATCCCGCAGGTTCTGGGCCAAATTGCTGCCAAGATACGCAAATAGCATGATCAGCAGAAGCAAAGCGATGAATTGGAACGTGTAAGAGCGATAGCGGGTATCGTTGAACAGCTGAGACAGCTTGAACGATTCCGCGCGCGACGCAGATGGGCTGGACATGATTTCTTCCCTGGCTACCGGAGACGTCTTTTTATTATCGGTTGCAGCCGGGGCCGCCCCAAAGGTCCGGTTTGTTTTGTGTGCCTAAGCAAGTCAGAAGGGCGCGGGATGATCCGCGCCCTTCCAAAGTTCAGCTTTTAGCGGAAGGGCGGCGAATACAGCAGACCGCCGTCTTTCCACTGAGCGTTCAGACCGCGTGCCAGACCGACCGGAGTGTTCTCGCCAATGTGCTTCTCGAACAACTCGGCATAGTTGCCGCCAGCCATGATTGCCTTGACGGCCCAGTCAGCTTCGAGGCCCAGCATCTCGCCCAAGTTACCCTCGGTTCCCAAGATGCGGTTGACTTCGGGGTTGTCGGTGCCATTCGCGGCCATGTCCTGAATATTGGCCGATGTGATGCCGTATTCTTCGGCAGCGATCAGCGCGTTCAGGGTCCAGCGCACGATGTCGCCCCAATCGGGGTCACCGTGGCGCACCAGCGGGCCAAGCGGCTCTTTCGAGATGATTTCCGGCAAAATCACGTGCTCTGTCGGGTTCTCGAACGTGGCGCGGGTTGCGGCCAGACCGGATGAGTCGGTGGTGTAGGTGTCGCAAGCACCGGCCAAGTACTGCTGCTGGCCTTCGGCGTTGGTTTCGATCGGAACCGGCTCGTATTCCATGTCATTGGCACGGAAGAAGTCAGCAAGGTTCAGTTCGGTAGTCGTCCCGGTCTGGATGCAGACGGTTGCGCCGTTCAGTTCCTTGGCCGAGCTTACGCCAAGCGCCTTGGGCACCATGAAGCCCTGACCATCGTAATAGTTGATCCCGACGAACTCGTTCTTCAGATCAACGTCACGGCTCAGTGTCCATGTGGTGTTCCGGGCCAGCATGTCGATCTCACCCGAGGACAGCGCGGTAAAGCGCGTCTTGCCGGTGGTCGGCACGAATTCAACAGCCGACGGATCGCCCAGCGTGGCTGCGGCAACTGCGCGGCAGACCGCCACGTCAAAGCCCTGCCATTCACCGTTCGCGTCGGGCGCGGCAAAACCGACAAGACCTGTGGTCACGCCACAGTTCAGCTTGCCGCGCGCTTTCACATCATCAAGCGTCGCAGCACCAGCAACGCCAGCCGTCAGGCCAGCGACAGTCAGCGCGCCAAGAAATACGGTTTTTTTCATGTTTACCTCTTCCTGATTATCCGCTCTTTTCCAAGCGGTTCGTCCGGCCCGGTTGGGCCGGGGCTATACTACGTCGGGATCAAGACCCCTTCAGTGCGTATGATTTTGGGTGGATTCATAATGAAACGTCAAGCCCAAGATCACGAAAAACGATAATCATCGGGATAGGGTGCCTTGGGGGAATGATCACACCAAGCCCCTCGCGCCTATTGTTTCGCAAGATCATGAAAGCGTTTGGCCGCCAAAAATTCAGATTCTTTCCTGGCGGCCTGTTTTTGGGCCTCTTCATCGACGCCCCACAGCTCTTCTTGCCAAGTTTCGTCAATCCGGGACAATCGCCAAAGCGCTTCAATTTTATGCAACTCATGCAGCGCGGCGAATCCTATGATCAACGACCCGGACAGCCCGACCAGATCGTGAAACGCGGTCAGGCGGTAGGCGTCCATCTGGTGCACGCGTTGCGCAAGCGCGGCCAGCGCCTTGGGGTCTTGCGGGCTGTGCATCAGCCCGGTGATCGGTTTCAGCCGGGCACCAAGTGTGTCGGCGGCCCAATCCAAAAGCGGATCCCATGCTGCGGCCTGACGTTCCACCAGTTCCACGGGGCTGTCAGTGCGATAACAGATCAGATCGGTGTCGCCATACCCGGCAATCATCTGCGCCACTTCGGCATGCTGATGCGAGACCTTGTCGATCGCGGCGTTGGCGGCGCGCGTGACCGGCATGCTGTTGGGGTCGATGGTGTCCTCTTGGGCGTCCCATTCCGTGGCAATCGCTTGGGCCATGGCATGGGTTGGAACAACCAGCGGCGCCTTGGCCGGGGTTTTCACAGAGCGGCCATCCAGTTGCACGGTGAACCCGTGCCCTGCTTCGACCACATCCGCGGCCTTCCAGAAACGTTTGGCTTTCCACTCGCTCATGATGCGGTCTCCCACAGGTTGGTCAGGCAGTTTGGCAGATCGGAGAAATCGTCGATGATCCGTTCGGCAAGATGCAGCGCCTCGCGCGGGTGATACCCCCAGCTGACCCCGATCCCGGCCATACCTGCCGCGTGCGCCATTTCCATATCGAAACTTGTATCACCAATCATCACGGCATCAGCCGCGTTTACGCCGGTGTCCGACAGCGCGGCGTGCAGCATCGCCGGATGCGGTTTGGACGGATGATGATCGCTGACTTGCTGGGTCACGAAATACCGCCCCAGATCATGCGCCTCCAGCAGTTTGTCCAGCCCACGCCGGGATTTGCCGGTGGCCAGCCCCAGCAATATCTCGGGCACGTCGTGCAGTGTTTTGATAACCTCAAGCGCGCCGGGATAAAGCGGCGAGGATTGCGCCGCGCCGATTTTGGCGCGCAGGTCGATATAGGCGTCCTTGTACCAGTTGACCATTTGCGCATGGTGCGTGGGCTCAAGCGCGGGGGCCAGCCGGGCAACGGCCACGTCCAGCGATAGCCCGACAATCCCCAGCACTTGATCACGCGACGGACATGGATGATCGGCACACTCAAAAGCATAGGCCATGGCCGCCAGAATATCGGCCTGACTGTCCACCAGCGTGCCATCGACATCGAACACCACCAGACGCAGCCGGGCTGTTGTCATTCAAGATCCTCGAACGGGTCATCTGGTGCCAGCGACGGCTGCCACTGGAACATTTCCCATGTGCGCGCCATGTGCTGCGGCAGGGGGGCCGTCAGGTGCAGCATGGCACGGCTGACCGGGTGCTCAATGGTCAAAGACCGGGCGTGCAGGTGCAGCTTGCGGCTGAGTTCGCCACCCAATTGCGCGCCCCATCCGTCGCCAAGGTTTCCTTGACCCGAGCCGCCGTATTTCCCGTCGCCCACGATGGGGTGGCCGATTTCGGCCATATGCGCCCGCAGTTGGTGCGTGCGCCCCGTGACCGGCACCAGCCCGACCCATGCGCAGCGTCCGCCCGCCGCCTCCATCACAGCGTAATCCGTGGTGGCCTGCTTGGCGCCCGGTGTGCTGTCCACGTCGCGCGGGTGCAGGCATAGCATTTTTTCGCCTTCGCCGCCCGCGCCATGACCCGGCGCTTTGACCAGACCAAAGCGGATGGTGCCCATACGCGGGCTGGGCACGCCGGCCACGGCGGCCCAATAGATCTTGCGCGTGTTGCGATGCCGGAAGGCTGCCGTCAGCTCTTTGGCGACGACCCGTGATCGCGCAAGGATCAAGATACCGGATGTGTCCTTGTCCAAGCGGTGCACCAGTCGCGGCTTTTCCTCGTAGCCAAAGCGCAGTGCCTCGGCCAGCCCATCGACATGGCGGGTTTGCTTGCTGCCACCCTGCACCGGCAACCCCGGCGGCTTGTTCAGTGCGATGATGTGATCGTCGCGGTAGATGACCGCGCCTTGGATCATCTTGGTATCGGCATCGCTGATCCGTGTGCCCATGGCCTGCGCGGCCTTGATCTCGTCCGGGCGGGGCAGGGGCGGGATGCGCACCTGTTGGCCGGTCTCCAGTCGGGTGCTGGCCTTAACGCGCCCGCCATCAATCCGCAATTCGCCCTTGCGGCACATTTTTTCGATCCGGCCTTGCGGCAGGTGTGGAAACAGGCGGCGCAGCCAGCGATCCAGTCGCTGATCTGCGTCGTCTGCCTCGACGGTAAAAGTTTGCACCTGACTCATGCCCATATCCCCCGCGCCAGCCAGACGCCCAATGCCAGCCCCGACAGCGACAGCACGACCGACAGCACGACATAAAGACCGGCTGATCCAATCTGCCCGCGTTCATACAAGGTGAAAGCTTCCAATGAGAACGCCGAAAAGGTCGTGAAGCCACCAAGAATGCCGGTCATCACCAGCGGTTTGACATGCTCGAGATCGCGGTGAAATGCCAAGATTACGACCATGCCCATCAGGAACGACCCGATCACATTGACCGACAAGACCCCTAAAGGAAAGCCACCTTGGCTATGACGCGCCATAGCAAGCCCGACGCCAAAGCGCAGGACGGACCCAATCGCGCCGCCTAGGGCCACCTGAAAAAAGGTTAGTATCATGGCCGCGTCTGTCGCGCGCCACCCCTGAATTGTCAAGCTGCATAGGGGCAAATGGGAATCCGCTTTAACCTGATCCCGGCCTGCGGTATGACCCGCCCCGACTGATGCAAATGGAGATCCAAAATGGGTTACAAGGTCGTCGTCGTGGGTGCCACAGGTAATGTGGGCCGCGAAATGCTGAACATCCTGGCCGAGCGCCAGTTCCCGGTTGATGAAATCGCCGTGCTGGCCAGCCGCCGCAGCCTGGGCACCGAGGTGAGCTTTGGCGACCAGACCCTGAAAACGCAGGATCTGGACGCATTCGATTTTACTGGATGGGATATTGCGCTGTTCGCCATCGGCTCGGACGCCACCAAAGTCTATGCGCCCAAGGCGGCTGCGGCGGGCTGCGTGGTGATCGACAATTCTTCGCTTTACCGCTACGACCCCGATGTGCCGCTGGTGGTGCCCGAGTGTAACCCCGAGGCGGTTGATGGCTATGCCAAGAAAAACATCATCGCCAACCCGAATTGTTCGACCGCGCAAATGGTCGTGGCGCTCAAGCCGCTGCACGATCGCGCGACGATCAAGCGTGTTGTGGTCAGCACCTACCAATCGGTGTCCGGCTCGGGCAAAGAGGCCATCGACGAGCTGTGGGATCAGACCAAGGCGGTTTACAACCCCACACAAGAGGTTGCGCCCAAGGTTTACCCCAAGCAGATCGCGTTTAACGTGATCCCACATATCGACGTCTTCCTCGAAGACGGTTCGACCAAGGAAGAATGGAAGATGGTCGCCGAGACCAAAAAGATCATCGACCCCAAGATCAAGGTCAGCGCGACTTGCGTGCGCGTTCCCGTATTCGTGGGGCATTCAGAGTCGATCAACATCGAGTTTGAGGATCATCTGGATGAGGACGAGGCCCGCGATATTCTGCGCGAAGCGCCCGGCATCATGGTGATCGATAAACGCGAGGATGGTGGCTATGTCACGCCGGTTGAATGCGTGGGCGACTTCGCGACGTTCATCAGTCGGATTCGTCAGGACAGCACCATCGACAACGGTATCAACCTGTGGTGCGTGTCCGACAACCTGCGCAAAGGCGCGGCGCTGAACGCGGTTCAGATCGCCGAAACCCTTGGCAGGCGTGTGCTGAAGAAGGGCTGAGCGTTCAGTACGGCTCGGTCAGGCTATCGTCGGGCGTCCCTTCAGGGGCGCCCGTTTGCGTTTGGTGCAGGTGGTGTTTTTCCAACCATGTATGGGGATGATCGGGAAATGGTGTGCCAAAGCGGCGCATTAGCCGCGTATAGCTGAACCCCAGTTCAGAGGCTTTGCATACGCGCCTGTTGGCAGGCCAATCATGCAGGGCCAAGCCGCCGCCGGCGGCGCGCAGAACATAGCCTTTGGATTGCAGCCGGGCTTGCAGATCGTCCCATCCCTTGGCTTCGGCCAGATCGTGGGCGAGGCGCGCACGCAAGGGCGCGACAAGCCGCTCATCTGCCCTGACAGGCGGCTTCGCACGGTTTGCACGGCCAATCTCCCGCGATAGCAGATCGCGCACCAGTTGGCCCACCGTGATATCGCGCTGTCGCGCCAGCTTGTTGGCGGCGCGTAGCATATCGGAGTGCAATTTCATCTCAACACGTTCCAGCGACATGGCGACATTCCACCGCAACAAGGTTAGCAAAGCGTAAATCCGCGACTGCAAAAGACCTGCCTTGCCATTTGTGCCGTGCCGGAGGGATAATCGATGCACCTGTTTTAAGGAGTACCCGCTATGCGCGCTTTGGTCAGTGTTTTGTGTCTTTTGCCTGTCCCTTTGTGGGCTGATGACATTCCCCTGCGCAGTGCAGTCACGGAGGCCACCCTGTATCCGCAAGGGGCCACAGTGACCCGCACGGTCGCGTTTGCGGCCCCTGCTGGTCAGCACGATCTGATCCTGACCGACCTGCCGCAGAACACCCCACTTTCATCTGTGCGCGTGGCCGTTGATGGGGCCAGTATGGGCAGCGTCACCACCCGTAACGATTATGTACCGCCCCGAAACCCTGACGATTCAGCCGCAATCAAAGCTGCGCGTGACAAGGTCAAAACGCTTGAGCAATCCTTGCGCGATGCCGAGGCCAAGGTTGAGACAATCCGCCTTGAGGCGCAGGCCGCGCAGGCGCGTATCGGCTTCTTGCAGCAATTGGGCGAAGGGCAGGCCGTGGCAGGCATGGATGCCGCCGCCCTGCGCGACATGGTTGCCATGATCGGCGAAGAAACGCTTGCCGCCCAGAAAACGGCGCTGGACGCGCGCCTGCGTGCAGGCGCGGCTGATCGTGGTTTGGCCGACCTGCGCCACGAGCTGGACCAAGCCCGCGCCGCCCTGCGCGCCTTGGTGCCTCTGGACACGCCACGCGCCATGCTGGCCGTCGCGATCAGTAGCGAAACCGCCACCGAGGGGCAGGTGACCGTCACCTACAGCATCAATGATGCGGGCTGGCAGCCTGTCTATGACCTGCGCCTGACCCGCGAAACCGGCGCATTGAAAATCGAACGCGGCGCGCTCGTCCGGCAGGCCACGGGCGAAAACTGGCGCGATATTGCACTGACGCTCTCCACCTCGCGCCCGGCCGATCAAACCGCGCCCAGTGACATCTGGCCATGGCTGCGCCGGATCATGGACCCGAATGCGCCCATGCCGAAATCGCTGTCGCGCGGTGCGGCGGCGGATGCCGTGGCCGAACTGGCCGCACCACAGTCCGAGCCGATGGTGGTCCAACAGGCCGCTGCCCGGTTTGACGGGCTGGCCGTGACCTATGCGTATCCCGGCACGGTATCGGTTGCCTCGGATGCCGACCGGGTGCGCGTCGCGCTGGGCATGCTGTCGCTCAAGGCTGATATCGTCGCGCAGGCCGTCCCGCTGTCCGATGATCGGGCTTTTCTGATGGCTGATGTTACGAACACCGCGGATGAACTGATTTTACCCACACCCGAGGCGCGGTTTTACCTTGATGGCCGGTTTATCGGTCAACGGTTTCTTGAAATGATCCCGGCGGGTGGGCAGGCTGATCTGTCTTTCGGGGTCATTGACGGGCTGCGCCTTGCGCGGGTTATCCCCCAACGTCAGGAAGGGGACAAAGGCGTGTTTACCCGCTCCAGCGCTTTGGATGAAACCGTCAGGATCACCGTTGACAACCTGACCGCGCAGAGTTGGCCGATCCGCCTGCTGGATCGGGTGCCCTATTCCGAGCAGGAAGACCTGCAAATTGACTGGACTGCCCAGCCAACCCCGTCACAGACCGATGTGGACGACAAGCGCGGCGTGCTGGAATGGCGGTTTGATTTGCCGGCGGGCGATATGCAGACCGTTACATTGGATTACGCCTTGGAATGGCCGGATGGCAAAGTGCTGCGCTAAGGTGGTGGCTTTTGTCCGGGATGACTGCGCGGCAATCAAAGGCTAGCGGCTCAAATCGGAACGAAATCACCACTGACCGGGCTGTATTGCTCAACCCCGCCTTCGCCGATCTCGTGCCACAGGCCATGCAAGGTGAGCGTGCCTTTTTCTACGGCTTCAGTGACGAAAGGAAAGGTCATCAGGTTCTCAAGTGACACGATGACCGCCTGTTTTTCCAGCGCGTGGCGGCGGCTGTCCTCGTCGGCGATATCCTTCACGCGCTCATAACCGGGGCGCAAAATATCCATCCAACGGCCTACAAAGCTGGATTTTTCCTCCAAAGCGGGGGCCTTGCCGGTGCACATGTCAAGGCATCCCTGCACACCGCCACAGTTGGAATGCCCCATGACAATGACATGCGCCACTTTCAGCGCGGTCACCGCATATTCCACGGCGGCTGACGTGCCATGCTGATTGCCGTCGGGTTCATAGGCGGGCACCAGATTGGCAATATTGCGGTGAATGAAAAACTCGCCCTGATCCGCCCCGAAGATCGAGGTGACATGCACCCGGCTGTCACAACACGAAATCACCATCGCGCGGGGGTGCTGGCCTTCGTTTGCCAGAAGGCGATACCATGCCTGATTTTCCTTGTAGGCGGTGGCCTTCCAGCCATGAAAGCGGTGCACAAGATATGTGGGCAGCGGCCGCGCGTGTTCCATGAACGTCCCTCGGTCTTTTGGTTCCCGCTGTGATAGTCGGTATTCTTGGATAATTCGAGAGACAATCTTGCCGCTACGAAACCATTTGAAAACCTGTTTTGGGCCATTTTGGCGCAGGCCGTGGGGGCCTGACGACTTGGGGTGAGATTTTGGAACATGTGACTTTGCTTAGACAGGATGAAACCGTGCGCCTTGACGCGGCCCAGCTTGAGACGCTGGTGACCCAGCTTGGTGAAACCGGGGCCGAAGACGTGATTTGCCGTGCGTTGGAAGAACTTGCCGCGCGCCTGTCACATACGGAACGCTGCCACCGTGAAGCCCGGATTGACGATATGCGCCGGAGTGCCCGCAGCCTGATCGCGATTTCCGAACAGATCGGCATGCGGAAACTGGCACAGGTGGCTGGCGATGTGATTCTTTGCATAGATCGGGCTGATCGAGTCGCACTGGCCGCGACCTTGG
Source organism: Roseovarius sp. (assembly GCA_035269125.1). Lineage (GTDB taxonomy): Bacteria > Pseudomonadota > Alphaproteobacteria > Rhodobacterales > Rhodobacteraceae > Roseovarius. Next base: position 1,572 of record DATFJQ010000096.1, on the reverse strand, counting down.
CGCGGTTGCTGCGGATCGGGGAGCGATCGCTTGGTGAAATGTGGGATATTCAGGATTTGCGGATTTAAGGGCGCTGGTCATTTGACGGCTTGCAGGTGGCGTCAGGGTGGATAGGCTGCGGGCAATACAGCCCAAACCAAAAAGGGACGCGCCTGATGGACCTGAGTTTTGCCGCCGCCGACAGCCCCGCCATTCCGCTGCATGTGATTGAGCAGAATGCGCTTGACGCTTGGCTGGCTGATCAACCCGAGCATATTGCCACATGGGTGCGCGCTGCAGGCTTTACCGCCGGGCTGGGTGCAACCCTTATGGTGCCAGACGCCAAGGGCGGGCTTGGCATGGCGTTGGCCGGGTATGGCACGGCCGAGGCCCGTGCGCGTGGCCGATTCCACCTTGCCGCAGCCGCCATGCAACTGCCCGAAGGCACATATGCGTTCCAAGGTCTTGATCCCGCCCGCGCCGAAGAAGAAGCATTAGGCTGGCTGTTGGCGCGCTATGCGTTCGACCGCTACCGTAGCCAATCGCCAGCCACAGCCAAGCTGGTTGCGCCCAATGGTGTGGATGCCGCGCGCTTGCAAACTATCGCTGCCGGCGAGGCGCTGACGCGCGACCTGATCAACACGCCCGCCGCCGATATGGGCCCCGCCGATCTGGAAGGGGCCTGCGCCACGTTGGCGTCGGCCCACGGGGCCAAAATCGACGTTATTCGTGGTGAGGCGTTGTTGGAACAGAACTTTCCGATGATCCACACGGTGGGTCGCGCCGCCGCACAGGCACCGCGCCTGATTGATATGCGCTGGGGCGAGACCGGGCCGACGCTGACGCTGGTGGGCAAGGGCGTCTGCTTTGACACTGGCGGGCTGAACCTGAAACCCGGCGCCGGTATGGGGCTGATGAAAAAAGACATGGGCGGCGCGGCAACGGTGCTTGGGCTGGCGCAAATGATTATGGCGCTGAATCTTCCGTTGCGCCTGCGCGTGCTGGTGCCTGCGGTTGAAAACGCCGTGGCCGGTAATGCGTTTCGCCCCGGCGATATCCTGACCGCGCGCAATGGTCTGACGGTCGAGATCAACAACACTGATGCCGAAGGCCGCCTTGTGCTGGCCGATGCGCTGGCCTACGCCGCTGAGGATACGCCCGACCTTTTGGTGTCGATGGCCACGTTGACCGGCGCGGCGCGGGTGGCCGTGGGCCCCGACCTTGCCCCCTACTTCACCGATGATACTGACCTTTCCACTGCCCTTGAGGGCGCGGCGGCTCAGGTGGCCGATCCGGTCTGGCGCTTACCTCTGCACACGCCCTATGAGGCGATGATCGAACCGGGTATCGCCGATTTGGACAATGCGCCCAAGGGGGGCTTTGCCGGGGCGATCACTGCCGCGCTGTTCCTGCGCCGTTTTGCAGGTGGCACGCGCTATGCGCATTTCGACGTCTACGGCTGGAACCCCGATAGCAAACCCGCCCGGCCCAAGGGTGGTGTTGGCATGGGTGCGCGCGCGCTGCTGCAAGCCTTACCACAGGCGTTGAAACTGTGACTGATCGCCGCCTGACCCCGGCCAATGCGCGCGTCGC
>DATFJQ010000095.1:0-8120 GCA_035269125.1 Roseovarius sp. | reverse complement strand
GCCCCCTCGCCCATCAAGGCGGCGGGGGTCATTATGACAAACCACGCCGCGCCCAGCCCGACAAAAACCAAGGTTGAGATCAGCATCACCATCAATCCGCCCAAAATGATCGTGGACACGACATTGACGGTTTCAGGATGCGCCTCGAACCCGATTCGCCCATCCAAAATCTTGTAAGCCGTCAGATACCGAAAGGCGTTCACCCGATAAGATATGACACCCACCATAAACCAGACAAAGCCCACCAAACCGGCCACACCGCCCACCACTTCGGATTGCGCCAAAATCGCGGCCAACCCCCCGGCCAGCAATATGGCAATCGCCAGATAGATGTGCCGTGCCGCGCGAAACAAGGCCGTCCATTTTCCATCTTGGCGGAATTGCGCATCGCCGTACCAGCTGCGGTCGGTCATGAATTTTTCCAACCTGAAGGTCTGCCATGGCAACAAGATGCCAAGCGTTGCGATGGTGGCGATCCAATGGCCCAGCGCGCGCAACGCATAGCCCCAAGCCCCCTTTTCCATGCCAAACCGCACACCACGCCAGCGGGTCCGCGCCATTTTATACCGTCGCGCCCGGTATTGCGCGAAAAAGATCAACGGCAGAACGGCCAGCACAGTGATGTAAAACGCCAGCATCTGCGTCAAAGCTTGCTGCGGGGTTTCCGGCTCGGTGAACAAGGTCAGGCCGAAATAGAACAGGACCATCTGCACGATGCCCAAGTAGATCGCCAAGATCACGATGGCCATCAGAAAGCCAAGGAACTTCTCGATCCCGGTACCCGTATACTCAAACCCGTCGCGTCCACCAGTGACGGAGGACCAGACATATTTGCGAATGCGGGTTTTCGCCCAAAAACGGTAAATTCCCAAGGTGACAATCGTCAGCATCGCCGTCACGACCGCCAGCTTGAACAGCGGGCCGCGCTCTCCGGCGTAGTGAGCGTCCAGCATGTTGCTGTCTGGGGCGCCATAAGACATGCGCGCACTCCTTTACAAAAACGTCGGAACGCCAAGCCCTTAAGCCAAGCGACCCTATCATACGCAAGTCTACTCGCTTTTTGCGTTAGCTTTATGGCGTAAAAGCGACTTTAGGTGAACCGATTATCCCTTGGAAATCCGCGCGGGGCCATCCGGCCCGTGCCTGCGCGTTTGCCCATCCATTCCGTCAATTCGGTTTCGGTGCGGGTGCGCCCCGCCGGGTCCAGCCAGCTTAGACCATCGGCCAAGGCAAAGGTGGTGGCATCGCTTAGCCCGCCATCCTTGTATTTTTGCAGACGCACGCCCTTGCCGCGGCCCATCTCGGGCAATTCATCAAGCGCAAAGACCAAAACCTTGCGGTTTTCGCCGACACAGGCCACGTGATCGCCGGTTACGGGTTTACACACCTGCGCGCGCACGTCGCCACGCACGTTCAGCACCTGTTTGCCGCTGCGGGTCTGCGCGACAACCTCATCTTCGTTCACGACAAAACCGTCGCCCGCGCTGGACGCTACCAACAGTTTGCGCCCCGGCTTGTGAATGAACAGATCGCCGATCTCGGCCTCGTTGGGCAGATCGACCATCAGGCGCACAGGCTCGCCCATACCGCGCCCGCCGGGCAGATTGGCCGCCGACAGCGTGTAGAACCGCCCGTTGCTGCCGAACACCAATAGCCTGTCGGTGGTCTCGGCATGGAACACGAACCGCCCTTCGTCGCCATCCTTGAACTTCAATTCCCGGCCAAGGTCGATATGGCCCGACATCGCCCGGATCCACCCCATTTTCGAGCAGACCACTGTGATTGGCTCGCGGTCGATCATCGCTTCCAGCGGCACCTCTTCGACGTCGCCCGCTTCGGCGAACTGGGTGCGCCGGACGCCGACGTTTTGACCGTCCAGCACATAGCTTTTACCAAAGGTCGCCTTGGCCTCTTTCAACTGATCGGCGATTGCATCCCATTGCAGGGTTTCGTCGTCCAGCAAATCCTCCAGCCCGGCGCGTTCTTCCATCAGGGCGTCACGCTCTTTGACCAGCGCCTCTTCTTCCAGACGGCGCAAGCTGCGCAGGCGCATGTTCAAAATCGCCTCGGCCTGCACATCCGAAAGGCCGTTTTCGCGGCCTGCATAGCTGTGCAGCACAGTACGCTCGGGTGCGGTTTCGGCCAGAATGCCCGTGGCCGCCAGCCCCGGATCGGCCACCAGCACCAGCGCGCCCATATCCACCCCGGCCAAGGGCGAATGATATTCGGCCTCGCTCATCGCACGGCGCAAGGTGGATTGGTGCGGCGCGCTCCAATCCTCATACATCAGGGCCGCTTTCGGGTCGTCGTCATAGCGGATGATCTCGATCACCCGGTCAAGGTTCAGGAAGGCGGTGATCAGCCCCTGCAACACCTCAAGCCGGTGGTCGATCTTGCTCATCCGGTGACGGCTGCGACGGATCAGAACCTCGCGCCGGAAATCAAGGAAGGCGCGCAGCACCTCTTTCATAGAACACACCTTGGGCGTCACCCCGTCGATCAGCACGTTCATATTCAGAGAAAACCGCACCTCAAGGTCCGAGTTGCGGAACAACATGTTCATCAACACCTGCGGGTCGACATTTTTCGACCGGGGCTCCAACACCATCCGAACGTCATCGGCCGATTCATCGCGAATATCGGCCAGTATCGGCACTTTCTTGGTCTGGATCAGCTCGGCCAGTTTTTCGACCAACTTGGATTTCTGCACCTGATAGGGAATTTCCGTGACCACAACCTGCCACTGGCCACGGCCCAGATCCTCGACCTCCCATTTGCAGCGCAGGCGAAACGCGCCGCGCCCGGTGCGATAGGCCTGCGCGATATTCTCGGGCGGCTCGACAATCACGCCGCCCGTGGGAAAATCGGGACCGGGCACATAGTTAAGCAGGGTATCGTCGCGCGCATCCGGCACCTTGATCAGATGAAGGCAGGCGTCCACCAACTCGGCGATGTTATGCGGCGGAATATTGGTGGCCATGCCCACCGCAATCCCACTAGAGCCATTGGCCAAAAGGTTCGGAAATGAGGCCGGCAAGACCACGGGTTCGCGCAATGTGCCATCGTAATTTTCGCGAAAATCAACGGCGTTTTCGTTCAACCCCTCCAACAACGCCTCGGCAACGGCGGTCATCCGGGCCTCGGTGTAGCGTGGGGCGGCGGGGTTATCGCCGTCGATATTGCCGAAATTGCCCTGCCCGTCGACCAACGGATACCGCACTGCGAAATCCTGCGCCAAACGCGCCATCGCGTCATAAATCGCGGCATCCCCGTGCGGGTGATAGTTGCCCATCACGTCGCCGCTGATCTTGGCCGATTTTCGAAAACCGCCCGTGCTGGACAGTTTCAATTCGCGCATGGCGAACAGAATGCGCCGATGCACCGGCTTTAGCCCGTCGCGCGCGTCGGGCAGCGCCCGGTGCATGATCGTGCTTAGCGCATATGTCAAATACCGGTCGCCGATTGCGCGGCGCAGCGGTTCGGAAGTTTCGTTTGGCGCGCTCGCGCCATCGTCGATCAGATCGCTCATACTGCCCTGAATACCTTGGTGGCCCGGTCTGTGACCAGACACTGACGGTTGTTTGTGATTGCCCCCAGATAAACCGCGCGACGGGGGCAAAGGTCAAGAGCAGCTGAGGCCTCCACCGCCCAATCAAATGCAACACATCTGCAAAACTACCCAAAAATTCTGTTTTTCCCCGTAATCTGCGCAGCGAATCGGGTATGGTTGCTCTGCTGCTGGCCGTTCGGGGGAACGGTCTGATCAATTTTCATGTTGTTGTGTGGGGGGACGCGCTATGTGGCGCTTTATATTTGTGACATTCGCATTTCTTGGAAGTGCTTTTTATTTTCTCAGCGGCGGGGCTGATTATGTGCCTGCCAAGAATTCTATTCAAGCGCGCGCCGAGGCCGAGGGATCGACCCTATTTGCATGGCCCGCCCCCGCACCAACACAAGCACATGTTGCAGATGCCGCCCCGGAAACATCCGAGACACAGGAGGACGACACCGTCAGCCGAGCGGTGGTGTCGCTCAGTGATCTTAGCCTTGCCGCCAAAGCACAGCCCGGCGCCGTTCGTCTGCAATTGGCTTCGGCAGACAGCCGCCAATTTCCTTTGCCCCAGCCAACGGCGGCGGCCTCGCATCCGGATGCCAAACCGTCTGACGATATCGCCATGGCCATCGCCCGCGACGTGACTGTCGCATCACCGATCGCCGATGTGCGCAAGGTCACCGGGTCCAATGTGAACATGCGCAGCGGCCCCGGCACCAAGTTCGGCCGCCTTGCCCGCCTGAAGGGCGGCACGCGCGTCGCGGTCTTGCGCGACCCCGGCAACGGATGGCTGAAAATCCGCGTTGTCGAAACCGGGCGCGTGGGCTGGATGGCCGATTGGCTGGTGACCGCATCCGCAAACTGATTGCATCGCCGCGTTCCGCGCGGCATAGCACCCGGCATGAGCCAGAAATCCATCCTGATCACCGGCTGCTCTTCAGGCATCGGATATGACGCCGCCCATGCGCTGCGCGCGCAAGGCTGGCGCGTCTTTGCCGCGTGCCGCAAAATCGCGGATTGCAAGCGCCTGCGCGGCGAAGGCTTTGACAGCCCCCTTATCGACTATGACGACGAGGCCACGATCGAACAGGGGTTGGCCGAGGTGCTGGCCGCCACCGGCGGGCGGCTGGATGCGCTGTTCAACAACGGGGCCTATGCCATTCCCGGCCCGGTCGAGGACATCCCGACCGACGCACTGCGCACGATTTTCCAATCCAACCTGATCGGCTGGCACGATCTGACATGCCGCGTCATTCCCATCATGCGCGCCCAAGGGCATGGGCGCATCGTGCAATGTTCCTCGGTGCTGGGCTTTGTCGCGATGAAGTGGCGCGGTGCCTATGTGTCAACCAAGTTTGCGCTGGAAGGTCTGACAGATGCCTTGCGCCTTGAAATGGCCGGAACCGGGATCGAGGTGTCAATCATCGACCCCGGCCCGATCGAAACCGCCTTTCGGCAGAACGCGATCCGGGAATTCGATAAATGGATCGACTGGGAAAACTCCGCCCGCGCCGATGAATATCGCGACAGCTTGCTTGACCAGCTGTACAAGGGCAGCAGCAAAGGCCCGCAATGGCCGGCCTCAGCCGTGACGGGCAAACTGATCCACGCCCTGACCGCGCGCCGCCCGCGTGCGCGTTATTATGTCACGACCCCGACATACGTCATGGGCCTGCTACGCCGTATCCTACCCACCCGTGCGCTGGATTGGGTCCTGTCCAAAGGGTGAGGCGCGGCAAGAATTCCCTTTCGCTTTTTGCCAGCCGCACCCTAGATGGGGATCAAAGATGATTCGAAGGAAAAATACATGCTCAGTGATCCGCTTTTCATCATCGTGGCGCTTGCCTGTCTGGGCGTGGCCGTCATCCTCGCCATGGGGATCGGCACATTCGGCAAGGAAGGGCGGGACAACGCCAAACGCGCCAATAAGCTGATGCGCTGGCGCATCATCGCACAATTCGTGGCGGTGCTGCTGATCCTGGGGTTCGTTTACATTCGCAGACAAGGGGGACAATGATCATGGTCGTGCTCAACAAGATTTATACCAAAACCGGCGATCACGGGGAAACCGCGCTTGGCAATGGTGCACGCGTGGCCAAGCATTCGATGCGCGTCACCGCCTATGGCACCGTCGACGAGGTGAACGCCACCGTCGGGCTGGCTCGTTTGCACGCCACCGGCGAAACCGACGCGGCGCTATCGCGCATTCAAAACGATCTGTTCGATCTGGGTGCGGACATGTGCCGCCCCGACATGGAAAAAGACGCGCAGGCCGAATACACCCCGCTGCGCGTATCCGACAATCAGGTGTCGCGTCTGGAAACCGAAATCGACACCATGAACAAAGCACTTGAACCACTGCGCAGCTTTATCCTGCCCGGAGGGTCTGATCTGGCCGCCTACCTGCATCTGTGCCGCACCGTATCGCGCCGGGCTGAACGCCTGAGCGTCGAGTTGGCCACGGTGGAGCACGTGAACCCCGCGGCGGTCAAATACCTGAACCGGCTGAGCGATTGGTTTTTCGTCGCTGCGCGGGTCTCGAACGACGGCGGGGCCAACGACGTGCTATGGCAGCCGGGCGCGAACCGCTAAACCACAGTTCAAATGCCATGCAAGCCCCGTCATAGCCCAAGAAAATGGCGGGGCTTTTTCTCAAACGATGCCACTGGAGGCCCCCTTTCAACTGTGGCACTCTGCGACCAAACACAGCACTGACGCAGTGCAGGGGCAGGTGTTTATTTTGACAGTATGAGGTCAGGTTCATGTCGCTACCCACCATCGCAATGTTTTGGGATGGCCCACCTTTGGGCTTTATCGAACGCCTTTGCAGCAAGTCTTTCGTGGATGCAGGTCACCCGGTGGTGATGTTTTCCTATGGCAAGCTGGACGGCCTCCCAAACGGCATTGAAACCGCACCGGCCAGCGACATCTTGCCCGACCCAAAATCAATCGTGCGCCACGAACGCACCGGCAGCCCCGCGCCGCATTCGGACAAGTTTCGCTATCACCTTCTGGCAAAAAATGACGGGTTGCTCTGGGCGGATACGGACGCCTATTGCCTGAAACCCTTTGTGCCGACAGACGGCTACTTTTTCGGACGCGAGACCGAAAAAGTGGTGGCCAGCGGTGTCATGGCCCTGCCGGCCCAATCGCCGACGCTTGGCGCGCTGATTGAGTTTTGCGAAGATGAATACGCCATTCCGCCTTGGATGATGCCCCGACACAGACAAGAGATGGAAGAGCGCGCCGAAGCCGGCGATCCGATGCACGTGTCCGAAATGCCATGGGGGGCGTGGGGCCCCAAAGCCCTGTCGCATTACCTGCGCAAACACGATGAGTTTCGCCACGCTCTGCCCCCGCATGTTCTCTATCCGGTGCCATTCGAAGATCGGCGGATTTACTTTCGCGAGGCTTGGAAAACATGGAAACGCGTTCAGGAGGATACGGTCTCGATCCACTTCTACGGTCGCCGCGTGCGCGAACGGCTTTGGAACCGGTTCAAGGGCACGCCGCCTGAGGGTTCGGTCTTGGCCGAATTGGCCAAGCGTCATGGCGTGGCCCCCTGAACTCTGTGTCAGTCAAGTCAAGTGGTCGAAATATTGCTGAAAGATTCTTGCGCTCAAACCGAAAACGCGACGTCGCCAGACGCAAACGTGACGATTTTGCCCTGTTTCCCCATGGGCCAAACCTTTATCAACACCGGGGAGAGCTTTACGGAGAGTCGCCTTGCGGCTCTTAACCATTCTGAGGGAGACCATGCCAATGAAGGTGTTAGTGCCTGTCAAGCGCGTGATTGACTACAACGTGAAGGTCCGCGTGAAAGCGGATGGATCGGGTGTCGATCTTGCCAACGTGAAGATGTCGATGAACCCGTTCGACGAGATTGCCGTCGAAGAGGCGATTCGCCTGAAAGAGGCCGGTAAGGCCGAAGAGGTCATCGCGGTATCCATCGGCGTCAAACAGGCGCAGGAAACCCTGCGCACCGCGCTTGCCATGGGCGCAGATCGCGCCATTCTGGTCGAAGCCGCCGATGATGTGCATACCGATATTGAACCGCTGGCCGTGGCCAAGATTTTGGCCAAGGTGATCGAAGAAGAGCAGCCCGGTCTGGTGCTGTGCGGCAAGCAGGCGATCGACAATGACATGAACGCCACCGGGCAGATGCTGTCGGCGTTGCTGGGCTGGTCTCAGGCGATGTATGCCAACAACGTCGATGTTGATGGCGATCACGCGGTAGTCACCCGCGAAGTTGATGGCGGCCTGCAGACGATCAAGGTCAAGATACCCACCATCATCTCAACCGATCTGCGCCTGAACGAGCCGCGCTACGCGTCGCTGCCCAACATCATGAAGGCCAAGAAAAAGCCGCTGGATGAAAAAACCGCCGCTGATTACGGCGTCGATGTCAGCCCGCGTCTGGAAATCCTGTCCACTTCGGAGCCCGAGGCGCGCAAGGCGGGTGAAATCGTCGGCTCGGTCGACGAGCTTGTGTCGAAACTCAAGGAAGCGGGGGCCGTATGATGTCTGTTCTTCTGATTGCCGAAATCAACGATGGCACGCTGGCGAT
>DATFJQ010000094.1:0-3669 GCA_035269125.1 Roseovarius sp. | reverse complement strand
TTATGAGTGGCGAATTGCGGATAGATACGGTCGGCCATGGCCAGCAATTTGCGGGCGTTGGCGACATAGCTGATGTCGGTCGCGGCCTTCGAGGTGAAGACCGGGAAGCCATCGACCCCTTCGACCTGCGCCAGCTTGATTTCGGTGTCCCAATAGGCGCCCTTGACCAGACGCACCATGATCTTGCGATCCAGTCGCGATGCCAGATCGTATAGATAATCCAGAACGTGGCTGGCGCGTTGTCCATAAGCCTGCACCACAACGCCAAACCCGTCCCAACCGGCCAGCGAAGGCTCACTCAGAACGGTTTCGATCACGTCCAGCGACAGCGCCAGGCGGTCGGCTTCTTCGGCGTCGATATTCAGGCCCATGCCTGCCGATTTGGCCAAAAGGGCAAGGCTGCGCAGGCGCGGCACCAGAACATCCATCACCTGGTCGCGCTGCGCCACCTCGTAGCGGGGATGCAGCGCCGACAGTTTGACCGAAATGCCGGGGTTGTCGCGGATATCGGCATTGGTGCAGGCCTCGGCGATGGCGGTGATGGCGCGCGAATAGCTGAGGTGATAACGGGTGGCGTCGGCATCGGTTCGCGCGGCTTCGCCCAGCATGTCATAGGAATAGGAATATCCCTTTTTCTCCATGTCGGCGGCGCGTTTCATGGCTGATTGGATGGTTTCGCCAAGCACGAACTGGCGGCCCATTTCCTTCATCGCGCGGCCCACGGCGGTGCGGATCACCGGCTCGCCCAAGCGGCGGATGGCACCGCGCAGGTGGCCCACGATCCCGGCTTCTTGATCCTCTTTCAGCACCTTGCCGGTCAGCATCAAGCCCCAGGTCGAGGCATTGACCAGCGACGAGGTCGAATGGCCCATATGCTTGCCCCAATCCGACGGGGCGATCTTGTCTTCGATCAGCGCGTCGATGGTTTCGGCGTCGGGCACGCGCAACAAGGCCTCGGCCAGACACATCAGCGCGATGCCCTCATCGGTAGACAGGCCATATTCGGCCAGAAACACTTCCATCAGGCCGGGGTCGGAATGGCCGCGGATATCGCGCACAAGCTGCGCGGCCCGTTCGACGATGCGCGCCCGATCTGTTTCACTGAGATCGGCAAGCTGGGTCAGACGCTGGATTGTGTCGGTCTCATCGGCGTAGGTGGCCAAGTCTATGGCGCGCCGGATATCGCTGTCGTAAGGCATGGCTGCTCCCTTTCAGGTAATTGACCTATACTATCACCCTTGGATAAGTCATATTTCCCGAATAATAATAAACAGGATATCAAAATGGTCACAAAATCGGAGAATCCAGATGATAAATGACTATCCAGAGCTGGACCGTTTCGATCGGGCGATTCTGCGTGTTCTGGCCACGGATGGGCGGATCAGCATCACCGATCTGGCGCGTGAAATCGGCCTGTCTAAATCACCGACGCAGGCCCGCTTGCGGCGTCTGGAAAAGGATGGGGTGATTACCGGATACCGCGCGCTGGTCGATCCGATCCGTCTGGGTATGGATCATGTCAGCTTTGTCGAAGTGCGCTTGAACGACACCCGCGAAGCCGCCTTGGCCGAGTTCAACGCAGCGGTGCGCAAAATCCCCGAGATCGAACAGGTCCATTTGATCGCCGGGAATTTTGACTATCTGATGAAAGTGCGTACCCAAAACATGACCGACTATCGCCTTGTTTTAGCGGATAAAATCTCGATGCTGCCGTATGTGTCCAACACCTCGACCTATGTGGCGATGCAGGCGGTCAAGGAAAACGCTCTCTCGGATGTTATTTGACGCGCGCGCGAATCGCGCCATCCTGCCTAGCTATGAGATTCGCTGTTTTCGCTTTTGCAATGGCACTTCCGTTAGGTGTTGCGACGCCCGGCCAAGCCACTGAGTGCCCAACGCCGCCCGACCACCGGGCGGCCCTGTCTGATCTGTTCGCCGCCGCAAAACAGGCCGAGGGCGAAGCCGAAGCGCGACGTCTGAACACCCAGATGTGGGAATTGTGGGCCGACGCCCCTGATGCAACGGCGCAAGGCTGGCTGGACGAGGGCATGTCGCGGCGCGAATCTTTTGATTTTGCCGGGGCGATTGCGGCCTTTGATGCGCTGATTGCCTACTGTCCAGATTACGCCGAAGGCTACAATCAACGTGCTTTTGTCAATTTCATTCGTCAGGAGTATGACGCTGCCTTGCCCGACTTGGATCGCGCGGTGGCCCTGCAGCCGCGTCATACCGGGGCGCTGACCGGCCAAGCGCTGACCCTGATTGCGTTGCAGCGTCCGGCCGAGGCCGCACTGGCCCTGCGCCGTGCATTGGAGCTTAATCCGTGGTTGAGCGAACGCCACCTGCTGCCCAGCCTCGAAGCGGGAGAAGAAGAGTTGTAAGCCGTCTTTACACGCGGCCCAAAGTGGATATTGTCGCGCCTCGCTGGCCCGCGTGGTGGAATGGTAGACACAGGAGACTTAAAATCTCCAGGCCGAAAGGCCGTGCCGGTTCGAATCCGGCCGCGGGTACCAGCGTGATCCAAAGGAGTGGCTGCGCCACGCTTTATGGTTTGAATGAGGGGCTCTGCCCCTCAAACTCCCCGGGATATTTTCGAACAAAAGAAGGACGGGGCCGGTTCAGTCGCGGGTGCCGGAAAACCGGGTGGCCCAGTCTTCGCGCTGATCGTCGGTGACCTTGGTGAACAGCACGTCGGGCACGGTAAAGGCGTGGCCCGGTTCGAGATGTGCAAGCGCCTGCGCCACGTCGTCGGGCCAGCTGTCATCGCGGGTCTGCATCGCCTCCAGCATGCGCGCGGCGGCATCGGGGATGAAGGGGGCCGAGAGCACGGCGTAAAGTCGGATCAGGTTCAGCGCCAGCCGGATTTGTGCGGCGGCCTGTTCGGGGTCTTGCTTGTAGGTGGCCCAAGGGGCGGCCTCTTGCAGGTATTCGTTGCCTTCCACCCAGATGGCACGCAGGGCGGCGGCGGCTTTGCGCACCTCCATGGCGTCCATATGGCCCTCATAGGCGCGCACCCGGTCGCCGATATCGTCGATCAGGGCGCGTTCGCGGGCGCGCATCTCGCCGCCCTCGGGCACCGCCTCGCCGAATTTCGAGCGGCAGAACTTGGTCACTCGGCTGACGAAATTGCCCAGAACATCGGCCAGATCCTTGTTCACCGATTGCTGGAAGTTGTCCCACGTAAATTCGGCATCCGAGCTTTCGGGCGCATGGCTGAGCAGCCACCAGCGCCAGTAGTCGGCGGGTAGGATGTCGAGCGCTTGATCCATGAAAACACCGCGCCCCTGACTGGTGGAAAACTGCCCGCCATCGTAGTTGAGGTAGTTGAACGACTTGATGTAATCGACCAGCTTCCAATCTTCGCCCGAGCCCATCATCGTGGCCGGAAAGCTGAGCGTGTGGAAGGGCACGTTGTCCTTGCCCATGAACTGGGTATAGCGCACATCATCGGCGCCTTTTTCGGTGCGCCACCAGCGTTCCCAAGCGGCATCGTCAAGGCTGTGCGCTTCGGCCCATTCGGCGGCGCAGGCGATGTATTCGATCGGTGCGTCGAACCAGACATAGAACACTTTGCCTTCCATGCCCGGCCAGTCCTCATCGCCGCGCTTGACGGGAATGCCCCAATCCAGATCGCGGGTGATGCCGCGATCTTGCAGGCCATCGCCATCG
>DATFJQ010000093.1:0-24431 GCA_035269125.1 Roseovarius sp. | reverse complement strand
CGCATCAGCTGGGAACAGGCGATCAACGAGATCGGCGACGGCATGATGAACATCCGCGACGAAAGCGGCCCCGACAGCGTGTATTGGCTGGGATCGGCCAAGCACAACAACGAACAGGCCTACCTGTTCCGCAAGTTCGCGGCCTACTGGGGCACGAATAACGTGGACCATCAGGCGCGTATCTGTCACTCGACCACGGTGGCTGGCGTTGCGAATACATGGGGCTACGGCGCCATGACCAACTCGTATAACGACATCCACAAATCCCAGGCGATCTTCATCATCGGCGGCAACCCGGCCGAGGCGCACCCCGTCTCGCTGTTGCATGTGTTGAAGGCCAAGGAACAGAACAACGCGCCGCTGATCGTCTGCGATCCGCGTTTTACCCGCACGGCAGCCCATGCCGACGAATATGTCCGGTTCCGTCCGGGCAGCGATGTGGCGCTGGTTTGGGGCCTGTTGTGGCACATCTTCGAGAACGGCTGGGAGGACAAAGAGTTCATCCGCACCCGTGTCTGGGGTATGGACCAGATCCGTGAAGAGGTGGCCAAGTGGACCCCCGAAGAAGTCGAGCGCGTCACTGGCGCCCCCGGTAGCCAACTGGAACGCGTTGCGCGGACCATGGTCAACAATCGTCCGGGCACCGTGATCTGGTGCATGGGTGGCACGCAGCACACCAACGGCAACAACAACACCCGCGCGTATTGCATCCTGCAACTTGCCCTTGGCAACATGGGCACCTCGGGCGGTGGCACCAACATCTTCCGCGGCCATGATAACGTGCAGGGCGCAACCGACCTTGGTGTTCTGTCGCACACGCTTCCGGGCTACTATGGCCTGTCGGCGGGCGCTTGGGGCCACTGGGCACGTGTTTGGGGCGAAGATTCGGAATGGCTGGCCGGCAACTTCGCCAAGGTAAAAGGCGCGGACGGCAAGGAAAAGTCGCTGCAAAACCTCAAGGGCATCCCGGTGTCGCGTTGGATCGACGGTATTCTGGAAGATAAAGAGAATATCGACCAGCCCAACAACGTCCGCGCCATGGTTCTGTGGGGCCACGCGCCCAACTCGCAGACCCGCATGACCGAGATGAAGACGGCGATGGAAAAGCTCGACATGCTTGTCGTGATCGATCCGTATCCGACAGTTTCGGCGGTCCTGCATGATCGCACCGATGGGGTGTATCTGCTTCCGGCCTGCACGCAGTTTGAAACCCGTGGCTCGGTCACGGCCTCGAACCGGTCGTTGCAGTGGCGGGACAAGATCGTTGAACCGCTGTTCGAGTCCAAGTCGGATCACGAGATCATCGGCCTGTTCTCGAAAAAGTTCGGCTTCCACGATCGGATGTTCCGCAACATCAAATTGGAAGACGACGGCGTAACCCCCGACATCGAGGACACGCTGCGCGAGATCAACCGCGGCATGTGGACGATCGGCTATACTGGCCAGTCCCCTGAGCGCCTCAAGATGCACATGGCCAATCAGCACACGTTCGACAGAACCACGCTACAGGCTGTGGGTGGTCCGGCGGACGGCGACTATTACGGTCTGCCATGGCCCAGCTGGGGCACGCCCGAGATGAACCATCCTGGCACGCCGAACCTCTACGACATGTCCAAACCCGTCAGCAAAGGCGGCCTGACCTTCCGTGCCCGTTTCGGTGTGGAACGCGATGGTGACAATCTGCTGGCCGAAGGTGTCTACAGCCAAGGCTCGGACATTCAGGATGGATATCCCGAGTTCACGATGCAGATGCTGATGGATCTGGGTTGGGATGGTGATCTGACCGACGAAGAGCGCGCGACAATCGACGCGATCGCGGGCCCCAAGACCAATTGGAAAACCGACCTTTCGGGCGGGATCCAGCGGGTTGCGATCAAGCACGAATGCGCACCCTTCGGCAATGCCAAGGCCCGTGCCGTGGTTTGGACCTTCCCCGATCCGGTGCCCCTGCACCGCGAGCCGCTTTATACAAACCGGCGCGATCTGGTCGCGGATTATCCCACCTATGAAGACCGGCATGATTATCGCCTGCCCACCCTCTATGCGTCGATCCAGAAGCAAGACTTTTCGCAGGACTTCCCGATCATTCTGACATCGGGGCGTCTGGTCGAATATGAGGGCGGCGGGGATGAAACCCGGTCGAACCCGTGGCTGGCCGAGCTGCAACAGGACATGTTCGTCGAAATCAACACGCGCGATGCCAATAACCTTGGCGTGCGGGACGGCGCGCAGGTCTGGGTCGAAGGGCCCGAGGGCGGCAAGGTCAAGGTCATGGCCATGGTCACCGAACGGGTGGGCGAGGGCGTTGCCTTTATGCCCTTCCACTTTGGCGGCCACTATCAGGGCGAGGACCTTCGGAGCAAATATCCCGATGGTGCCGACCCCTATGTCTTGGGTGAATCGACAAACACCGCCCAGACATATGGCTATGACTCGGTCACGCAAATGCAGGAGACGAAGGCGACTCTCTGCAAAATCAGCGCAGCATAAGGAGAAACGGAAATGGCTAGAGCTAAATTCCTCTGTGACGCCGAACGCTGCATTGAATGCAACGCCTGCGTCACCGCTTGTAAAAACGAGCATGAAGTGCCTTGGGGCATCAACCGGCGTCGGGTCGTGACCATCGAAGATGGCAAGCCCGGTGAGCGGTCGATCTCGGTGGCCTGTATGCACTGTTCCGATGCGCCTTGTATGGCGGTCTGCCCTGTGGACTGCTTTTATCAGACCGACGATGGGGTGGTTTTGCACTCCAAGGATCTGTGCATCGGCTGTGGTTATTGCTTTTACGCGTGCCCCTTCGGCGCGCCGCAATTCCCGCAGGCAGGCAACTTTGGTAGCCGCGGCAAGATGGACAAATGTACCTTCTGCGCCGGTGGCCCCGAAGAAAACCACTCTCAGGCTGAGTTCCAGAAGTACGGGCGCAACCGGATCGCGGAAGGCAAGCTGCCGATTTGCGCTGAGATGTGTTCGACCAAGGCGCTTTTGGCGGGTGATGGCGATGTTGTGTCAGGCATCTACCGCGAGCGCGTCGTGGCCCGCGGCTTTGGCAGCGGGGCCTGGGGCTGGGGCACCGCCTACGAGCAAAAGGGCGGCTGACCCATTCGGTGTCATAGGGCGCGTGCGACGCGCGCCCCTCGCCCGTGATATGCGGGCGGGCGGCTTGAATGCCGCCCGTCCAGCATCTCTATCCACCTGATAAACTGGACAGATCGCCATGACCCGTCTTTTGACCACGTTCTTTTTGTCTGTGTTGTTGGCCGCGCCGATTGCCGCGCCCGCCTCGGCACAAGACACCGCCGAACCCGCGCAGATCGACCGGTCCGCCACCGGAGGCGCGCCCACGCTTGAGGACATCCTCGCGCGGCAGCGCGGCGAAGTCGTCGACAATTCTCATCGCCGCGGCAATGAAGGTGACGGCGAAACCGCACCTGGCCTTGGCCCGTTGGGCGGGGTGTCGGATTCCGAAGTGTGGCGCGATCTGCGCTTTAACGATGCAAATGTCAAAGTGTCTGCCGGGGGCGATGTCGCCAAGGTTCTGGTGCAGGATCGCGGCATGGCATGGCTGCAATTCCGGCAGGGTCCACTCTCCACCTACGGCGGATGGGGCCTGATCGGGGTTCTGGGCCTGCTGGTTCTGTTCTACGTGTTCCGGGGACGGATCACGATTGACGGTGAAAAAACCGGCCGCACCGTGACCCGTTTTGAAGCTATTGAACGGTTCGCCCATTGGTTGATGGCAGGCTCGTTCATAGTGCTGGGCATCACCGGGCTGATCTCGCTTTTGGGCCGCACCTTGCTCATTCCGATGCTCGGGCACGAAGCGTTCTCGACCATCGCCATCAGCTCGAAATGGGTGCACAACAATATCTCATGGGCGTTCATGCTGGGGCTGATCATGGCCTTTGTGATGTGGGTGGCCCATAACATTCCCAACAAGACCGACCTCAAGTGGTTGGCCGTGGGCGGCGGGATATTCAAAAAGGGCGTGCATCCACCCGCCAAGAAATTCAACGCCGGTCAGAAGCTGATTTTCTGGTCTGTGATCGTTCTGGGCGCGTCGATCTCGGTGTCGGGGCTGGCTTTGTTGTTTCCTTTCGAACTGCCAATGTTCGCGAAAACCTTTGCGATCCTGAACGATACAGGCCTGCCGCAAGCGCTAGGCTTTGGTGCCTTACCGACAGAGTTGGCCCCGCATGAGGAAATGCAGTTTTCCCAAGCATGGCACGCCATTGTCAGCTTTGTGCTGATGGCGATCATCCTTGCGCATATCTACATCGGGTCTGTCGGCATGGAAGGCGCGTTCGATGCCATGGGCTCGGGCGAGGTTGAAGAGCAATGGGCACGTGAACACCACAGCCTGTGGCTGGAAGAGCTGCAGGAAAAAGGGGAAGCGTCCGAAAAAGACCCCCAGAAAGGCAAGGCGGCGACGCCTGCTGAGTAACCGATGCAGAGGGTGCTTCAAAGCATTGTGGTTTGCCTTGCCGTGGTGGCCCCTGTCGGGGCCGCCGCGCAGCAGTTTACCACGCTCAAGGGTCACGGCGGGCCGGTTATGGGTTTGGATGTGAACCCATCGACAGGGCAGGTGGCCAGCGCAAGTTTCGACAATTCCGTGGGTCTTTGGCAGGACCGCGCGCCGCGCTGGTTGGAAGGGCACGACGCAGCGGTGAATACGGTGCTGTTTCTTGACGCCGACAAGGCGGCATCGGCGGGCGATGACTTTGCGATCATCCTTTGGGATCTAACCAGCAGCGAGGCCATGCGACTGACGGGTCACGAGGGCAAGGTGGCCGCCTTGGCACAATCGCCAGATGGGTCAACGCTGGCCTCGGCCAGTTGGGATGGCAGTATCGGGCTATGGTCGCTTGTCGCGCCTGACAGCGCGCCGCGCTTTCTGACCGGGCACGAATCCGGGGTGAACGCCGTCACCTTCAACCGTGACGGGACGCGGCTGTATTCCGCGTCGGCAGATGGCACGATCCGGGTTTGGGATGTTACGGATGGCAGCAGCCGCATCCTGACCAATCAGGGCTTTGGCGTGAACCGTATCCTTTTGGGGCCGGACGGAACGTGGCTGGCCTATGGCGCGGTTGATGGGGTGACGCGCGTCATTGACGCACAAACCGGCGATCAGTTGGCGGATTTTTCGCTTGATCGGCGGCCCATCTTGTCGATGGCCCACCATCCCGAAACACACCAATTGGCTGTTGGGGATGGGCATGGATACATCATGATCATCGACACGGCCCGCTGGCAGATTGCTCGCGATTTCCGCGCCATGCGCCGCGGCCCTGTCTGGGCGCTTGCGTTTTCACTGGACGGTCAGAACATACTGGCCGGCGGGCTTGAGGATGTTGCCTATTCTTGGCCCATTGCGTTGCTGGATGAGTTCGACCCCGCGGGCGGGGCCGAGCGCAGTTTTCTGCGCGACCCGGACGAAATGCCAAACGGCGAACGGCAATTCATGCGCAAATGCTCGATCTGTCACGCGGTGACCCCGCCACCGTCGCGCAAGGCGGGGCCGACACTCTATAATGTGTTCGGTCGCGAAGCGGGAACACTTGAGAGCTATCCCTATTCCGATACGCTGACTGGATCCGATATTGTTTGGACCGATGACACCATCGACGCCCTGTTCGATATCGGCCCCGATCACTATATTCCGGGCTCAAAGATGCCCATGCAACAGATCAACGCGACAAGAGACCGGCAGGATCTGATCGCCTATCTGCGCCGTGTTACGGCGCCCAAACAGGAGAACTGACATGAAAGCAATGTATGCGGCTTTTGCGATCACGGCGCTGATATCGGTCGTGGCGTATTACGGTTTGGGGGCTTTGGGATTTTCCAGCCAAGATCAGATGGCGGGTGACGCGGTGCGCCTGGGTGATGCCCCCGAATGATTCAAGCCGACCCCGCGCCCGAAGCGTCCCACCGCAAGGACGATTACGGTGAAACACTGGCGGCCGCATCGATCCTTGTGGTCGATGACGAACCCGGTATGCGCAATTTTCTGATCAAAACACTGACGCCACGCTGCAAGCGGGTGGAACAGGCGCGCTCGGCGTCCGAGGCCAGCGATATTCTGGATAGCGTCCATTTCGATCTGGTGATCCTCGACAATATCATGCCGGGCACAACGGGCCTTGATTGGTTGACCGAACAGCGCCGCGTCGGTTTTTTCGCCGAAACGATCCTGATCACGGCCTATGCGGATCTTGATACTGTCATTCAGGCCTTGCGCGCGGGTGTGGCTGATTTCGTGCTGAAACCGTTTCGGGCCAATCAGATACTGAACGCTGTGGCCCGAACGTTGGACCGCAAATATCTGCGGCGCGAGAATTATCTGCTGAAACACGCGCTGAGCGAAAGCGGGACCAGCGCGCGTGGACGGCTGATGGGCAAATCCCCGGCCATTGCCGAGGTGCGCGATATGCTGAACCGTGTGGCCCCTATGCCGACCTCGGTGTTGTTCACCGGGGCCAGCGGCACCGGCAAGGAAATTGCCGCGCGCACGCTTCACGGCCTGTCGGACCGGGCCGAAAAACCCTTTGTGGCGGTGAACTGCGCCACCATATCGCCCGATCACATTGCCGAAGAATTGTTTGGCCTGATCGAAGGCGGCGAACGGCGTAAAGACGGGCTGTTGTTGCATGCCGATGGCGGCACGCTGTTTCTGGATGAAATCGCGCAATTGCCCGACACGGTGCAGGCCACCTTGCTGCGTGTGTTGGAAGACCACCGCATTCGACCGGCTGGGGCTGAACGCGAAATCCCCCTGAACCTGCGATTCTTGTTCGCCACCAATGCCGATCTGGAGGCGGCTGTGGCCGAAGGCCGGTTCCGGGCGGACCTGTATCATCGGATTAATGTGCTGAATATCAAGATGCCACCGCTCAAGGACCGGTCGGAGGATATCGTTGAACTGGCGGCCCTGTTCATGAGCGAATTTTCCCGCACCCTTGGCTTGCCCGCACTGGACCTGAACGAAGAGGTGTTGCTGAAACTCAGCCGCTATGGCTGGCCGGGCAATGTGCGCGAATTGCGCAACCTGATCGAACGTTCGGTGATCTTGGGGGCGTTTCCGGCGGAATTTTCCGGCACTGGCGATGTTAGCGGTTGCGAGGCGATCGAAACGCTGGACCTGGTCGAGCAGCGTCACATCATGAGCGTGCTGGATGCCTGCGGCGGCAATCGCGCCGAGGCTGCTCGTCGCCTTGGCATTGCGCGCAAGACCGTTGACCGCAAATGCGCCGCTTGGGGGCTGTGAGTTCGGCCTTTGTGGTCATTGGCAAGCCGCGTGAGGTTATTTCTGGCAAGCCGGGCAGGCGTGCCCTAGGCTGAGCGTAGCAAAATGTCCACGAAGGAGACTGGCATGTCCGATCGACCACAAGCGCAGCCGAAAACGCTTTCGGATACCGAAGCGCATCGCATAACCCGTTTCGACTTTGCACCGGGGGCGGAAACCGGGTGGCATGTGCATGGGTTCGATTACGTGATCGTGGCGCTGACGGAATGCACCATGAAGCTGGAAATGCCTGATGGCACCGTCAACGAAGTGTCGCTGCCACCGGGCCGAACTTATCACCGGCCCACGGGTGTTGAGCATAATGTGCTGAATGGCGGCCAAGCACCGATGGCCTTTATCGAGGTCGAGTTCAAGCAGGGGCTTGATCTCGACCTTTTGGATCAGGGCTGATCAGGCGCGCGACAGCACGCTTGCCGGGCGGGCCTTGTAAAGCGAGGCGGTCAGCGCCGCTGCCAGCCCGGCCTTGATCAGATCACCGGGGATGAAGGGCGACATCGACAGGCTGGCCTGTGCAAGGGTCATGTCGAGCATCGCCGTCATTCCAAGGATGCCGGGAATATAAAGCACAAGGATGCCGCCCAGTATCGCGGCGATAAGTGCTGCGGGAAACACGGGCGTGCCGCGCATCCTTTCGGTGATCCAGCCGGTGACAAAGGCGGCGATCGGAAAGCCGATCAGAAAGCCCACGGTCGGACCGGCGAACACACCCAAGCCCCCACGACCGCCCGCCAGAAGCGGCAGACCAAGGGCAACAAGCCCCAGAAACAACAACACGGCCAACGCCCCGCGCCGCGCGCCCAGAATCGTGCCGCAAAGCATGATACCCATGCCCTGCGCGGTGATCGGGATGCCCGAGGCCAGGGTGAATTTCGGCACCAGTCCCAGCACTGCGATCAGCGCAGCGAACAGGGCGATAAGGGTGATTTGACGTTCCATTGTGTTGAGTTTCCTTTGATGGGGTCGAGTGTCAGCTATCGTTTGGTGGGGCCATCCCACCACGGGCGCGCAAAGCCTCGGCCACATGTTCGGCGTCGTCAATGGCGATTAGGGTTATCGGCAGGGCAATCTGCCAGCCCACCCGCCGCGCACTGCGTGCGCGCCATGCTTCGATCAGTTTGTGGGCCTTGTCCAACAGCACCGGAATGAACCGCACCACCAGCACAATGGCAAAGCCCAAGGGCGCGGTGTTCAGCCCCAGTTTTCGCAGCGGTGTCAGCAGCCACATGACCACATCTGTCAGGTCATCGAAACGGGTTGTCATGGTCACCAGATTGGCCAGCGCCACCGCCGCTATCAGCCGAAGCGCAATCACCAGCCCGGCCATGGCCTGACCCATCACAACATGCCAGACAAGCACCAGCGCCACGAAAAACCAGACCGGCGTCAGCAGGCGCAGACCTTGACGGAAAAACCGCCAACCGGGCACCAGATAAAGCCCCGCCACCGCCGCCAGCCCGGCGGCCATGCCGGCCACAGTGTCCAGCCAGAACAGGGCCACCGTCGCGATGCACAGCGCGGCCAGTTTCCCGCCCGCGCGTAATCGGTGATAGGGTGACGGGATGTCAGAGGTCAGCGTCAGCATCATCTGCCTCTTGCATGGCACTTTGATACGTGGCCAGCACGGTGTCAGCCGGACCGTCGCCGGACAGTTCGCCGCGATCCAGCCAGATCGCCCGATCATATCCTGTCAGGGCCGCCGGATCATGCGTGACATGGATCAGCGTCGCCTCAAGCCCGTCCAGATAGCGCCGCAGTGCCCGTGTGGTTGGAATGTCGAGACCTGAAAACGGCTCGTCCAGCACGATGACCTTGGGCCGCATCGCCAGAACCGCCATCAGACACACCAGATGCCGCTGCCCTTGTGAAAGGCTGTCCACCGAGCGGTCGTGCCAATCGTCGCGGCCAAAACGGGCCAGCATGGCGCGCGCGCCATCGCGCGCGGTGGGTTTGTCATAGCCCAGCTGACGCAGCCCGAAGGCCAGCTCTTCTTCAACGGTGGGAAAGATGATCTGATGATCGGGGTTCTGAAACAGGATGCCGACAGTGCGGATCGCTGCCTTGCGGTCTTTGCAGACATCCACACCGGCCACACGAACCGTGCCCTCATCCGGGGCGACCAGCCCGGCGATCAGCCGCGACAGGGTGGTCTTGCCCGATCCGTTGCGCCCGACGATGCCAATCCGCCGCTCTCGCAGCGACAAGGTGACATCGCGCAGCGCCGTTCGCGGACCGAACCGGCAGGTGACGCCGCTGATCTGGATATCTGGTCGGGATCCGGCCTGTGCCGTCATCGCGTTGCGCCTTCGCATTGCGGCCCGCGCGGGGGCCTTTCTGGCCCGGTGCAATACCTTGCCCGCAGCGGATTGGCCAGCCGCAACCCAGGCTCTAGCGTCCTTGCATGATGATTCGATAGCGGATCTGATCAAAGTTCACCGCCAGGATCAGCAAGGCCCCAGCAAGAAGAACGGCAGAACGCCGACCTTGACGAGCAGCCGCGTGATCCACGCCTTTGTTCCGGCCGTTTAGGGGCATGGGGGGTCTCCTGACCTTTCAGCGAATCCTAGAACGGTGGAATCTGATAGCCCTCGTAGGGAAAGTGATCGACGCGGATGCCGTCACCCTCGGGCAGAGTCAGCGCGCCGACCAGACCGGGGCAGGGCATGTACTGCATATGTGGGTTTTCGGCATTGATCCGAACCTCGGCCGTATGCCCCGTCGTGGGACTCTGATCTTGCGTCAGGCGCGGCGGTTCACCGCGTGCGATGCGGATCATTTCCTGAACCAGATCAAGGCCGGTGATCATCTCGGCAACCGGATGCTCTCCCTGGGTGCGAGTGTTCATCTCGATAAAGAAGACCTCGTTGCTGGCCTCGTTATAGAGAAACTCCAGCGTGCCCGCGCCCTTGTAATTGACCGCCTCAGCCCTGACCACGACGGAGGCACATAGCGCCTCGCAAGTTTCGTCGTCCAGACAGACGGCGCCCGCCTCTTCCCAGACTTTTCAACGCCGCCGTTGCAAGGAACATTCCCGTCCATAGCAAGGCACCGCGCGGGTGCCATCGCCCAGATGGACTTGTAGGGCGCGCCTTAGGGCGACGGGCGGTGGTAGAATGTTCCGGGAAGCGGGGATTGAATGTCAGCCATGGATGTATTCCTGACTGAGTGTCGGTTTAGCGTGCTTGTTCAAGCACAGTGGCCACAAGCGCGATGGTGATGTGCCATTGTCGATGAGCCGCTCGCGGATTGCCCCGACCTGATAGACAATATCGTTCACCAACTCCTCGGAGGATGTCTGGATGTCGCGGAGGCCAAAGCCCGGCAAGTTGCGGTATCCGGGATGCCCGCCCAAGCCTCGGCCCTGTTGCTGGGCCAGCTTGACGACCCGATCCATCGAATTGGGGTCGCCTGCGTGAAATCCGCTGAGCGAGCTGACCCTTGCAAGCATCGAAGAAGGGCCGTCATCGAATCGGTTCGATATGGCCGTGGTCCTGATGTCGAATCTGACCAATCCGGGAATTGAAGCCGAAACCATTTTGCGGTCAACACGGCGTCTTTGGGTGCCGTCCAACCATCCGTTTCACCGCGCGGGCAAGGCCAGTTTCGCGGATATCGCCGCCGCACTGCTATTTCGCGGCTTGGCGTTGGTGCATGATGATTTCCGCGAATCTTTTGTCGATCCGCAAAGCTGGCTGACCTCTCCCCGGCCCTGACGCCAAAAGCGCGCGGGCCTTAAGCGGCTATGGCCTGAACAGCCACCGCCCCAAGATAGATCATAAGGATCATCAAGCTTTCAACGCCGATGCGCCCCGGTCCGTTTTGTTGGCGGACGATCAGCCCGATCAGCAAAATGCTGTTCATCACAAGGCCCACCGCCACCCAGAACAGATCGTCATGCGTGATCGCGTGATAGATTGATCCGCTTTGGTAACCCGCGTCGGCCAATGTCAAAAACAGTACGTCAAACGTATTGCCGCCGATAATCCCACCGACGGCCAGTTGCACCGCGCCACGGCGGACCGCAGCCAGAACCGTGATCAACTCGGGCAGCGACGTGGCGACCGCCGTCATCAATGCCCCCACGACCGTGGCGGAAATCCCCAGCCGCTGCGATAATTGCGCTCCGACTTTCGAGATTACCCAACCCGAAACAGCCAAAATCACTGCCAAAAGCAAAAAGCGGATCAGCAATGACACCAGAGAGGGTGATATATCCTGTTCCGTCTCGGGCACATCTTCGCGTGTGGCGCCTGTGTGAACGGGATGCCACATGGGCGTATCACGAACCAGCCCACCAACCCGCAAGCCCAATATGTAAATAACCGGCAGCGCGACTGATACCGGGTGCACGCCCAGCACCGAGATATCCGGCCCGGCATAGGCGGCCAGCGGAAGCCCCAGCATAAAGGTCAGCAGGCTGGCTTGAAACAGGTTCGCCAAATCGGCCGAGGCATGCTCAAGATTGGCCTTTCGATAGACCATGTCGGCCAGCGCCAGAAACGCCGTCTGCGCCGCGATGCCGCCAATCGCGTTGGAAAACGCCAGAGACGCCTCGCCATCTGCAGCGGCGGTGAAGGATACGACCGTGCCCGCCAATGACGTGGCCATGCCCAGCAACACGGCGCCAGCGATGGCCTCGCCGATGCCGGTTTGGTCGGCCAGTCGGTCCGCCATTTCGGTCAGGCGCACCCCGACGACGGCGATCACGGACGCCGCGATCAGAAACCCCGCGAAAAGCGCGGGCAGGGTCAGTGTATCAAACCACATGGTCCCGTTTTGACGGCCATAGGCGCGGATAGCAATTGCGAACACCACGGCGCTGCCCGGTGTGGACTGCATATTAAGTGCGGCCGGTCGCGCTGTTTAGCAGGCCGTTGTTTAAAAACGGCAACCGCTTGGTGCAATTTGTACAAAACTCCGGCTTTCGCACCAGCCCGTTTTGAGGCATCACAAAGGGCATGACGATGACGCCGGATGATCTTGTTTTGACCCCACTTGGCCTGCGGTTTCAGGGCCGCCGCTATCCCTGCTCGATTGGGCGGGGTGGGCTAAGCACTTGTAAACGCGAAGGAGATGGTGCCACACCCGTGGGCACGCATCGCATTGTCGGGATGTTGTATCGCCCTGATCGCATGGCGCGTCCGGCTGATTGGGCGGTGCCGATCGGGCCGAGCGATATCTGGTCGGATGACTCTGATCACGAAGATTATAACCTGATGATTAGAAAGCCTTATTCGCATTCGCACGAGGTGCTGCGCCGGGCTGATCCGCTTTACGATCTCATCCTGATCACCGATTGGAATTGGCCCTATGCGCAGTCCGGAAAAGGCTCCTGCATCTTTTTGCATCAATGGCGCAGGGCGCACTACCCGACCGAAGGCTGTATCGCCTTTCGGCGTGACCATCTTTTGGAGATTGCCCAGAAAATCAGGTTTCACTCACGATTGATTGTGCGGCCTCAGGCGTAATCGCGCGCGCCGAAAATGGCGCTGCCAACACGGATATGCGTTGCCCCAAGCGCAATCGCCTTTTCAAAATCGCCGCTCATCCCCATCGACAGCCCGGCCAAGCCGTTACGCTCGGCGATCTTGGCCAGCAGGGCAAAGTGCAAACTGGCCTCTTCCTCTACGGGCGGGATGCACATCAGCCCCTTGATGGGCAGGCCCATGGCCTTGCAATCCTTGACGAAATCGTCAGCGTCGCCGGGCAGAATGCCGGCTTTCTGGTCTTCTTCGCCAGTGTTGACCTGAATGAACAGGTCCGGGCAATGCCCCTCCTCTTGTGACAGCCGGGCCAGCGTCTTAGCCAGTTTGGGGCGGTCCAGCGAATGAATCGACTGGAACAAGTCAAACGCCTGCCGCGCCTTGTTGGTCTGCAACGGGCCGATCAGGTGCAGATCAACTTCTTGAAAACGCGCCCGAAAATCTGGCCATTTGCCAGCAGCTTCTTGCACGCGGTTTTCCCCGAAACAGCGATGCCCCTGTTCCAGCACCGCCGCGACCCGTTCGTTTGGTTGCTTTTTCGAGACCGCGATCAGCGTCACACTGTTTGGCGCGCGGCCCGCGTCATCCTCGGCTTTGCGCATCCGCGTTTTGATGTCGTCCAGCCCCATGGTGCGCCTCTCAGATCATTGTCAACTTCGTTACTTATGTGCCACAGCCAATGATGCAGACACAATGACCGCCAATCATCATCTTGGCAATTACAGTAAACTCCTTGCCCCAATCCGTCAGCTTGGATAGTAGGGGGATGGAAACAATGCCGGATCGCGTAATGACCATGTACAGCATCAGAAATGCCGCACTGACCACGGTTTGCCTTGCTTTGCTTGCCTCTTGTGGGGCGTTTCGCGAGGCCACCCTTGATCCCGATGCCTATCGCATCGAAAACGGGCCGGATTCTAGGGGCAATTTTGTCAGCGAGTCGTCAATTTTCGATGCGTTTCGGGGTGGCGATGCCGAGGTCAAGGTAAACCGCTTTTTGTGGACCGCGTCACTGGACGTGTTGGACTTTTTGCCGGTGCAAACCGCTGATCCGTTTACCGGCGTGATTTCAACTGGCTACGGCACGCCTCCGGGCGGCGGTCGGGCGTATCGGGCAACAATTCTGATCAGCGATCCGGCGCTTGATGCGCGGTCGTTGAATGTGGCCCTGCAAAGCCGCAGTGGGCCAGTGGCCGCAGGCACGCAGCGCGCTGTCGAAGATGCAATTCTGACGCGTGCACGTCAGTTGCGTATCCAAGCCGAGAAGTTCTAAACCAGACCCAAGCTGGCGTCCGGCGCTTGTTAGGCCTTGGCGGCCATAACATCATCCACCCATTTCAATTGTTGTGGCAGGCATATGCGGCGCAAGTCATACATGTTTTGAACAAGGCTGCGCGCCGCGCGGCCCACACGTTCGCGCGCGGCCCTGTCATCCAGCAGCGCGCCGACCTGATCCACCAAGGCGTCGCCGTTAAAAAAATCCACCAGCCGCCCGGTTTCATCCTCGGTGATCACCTCGCGCACGGGGGCTGTATCACTGGCCACAATCGCCGCGCCACAACTCATCGCTTCCAGTAAACTCCAACTTAAAACAAAGGGATAGGTCAGGTAGACATGCACACGGCTGACCTGCAACAGCTGGGTGAACGTGGTGTAGGGCACACGGCCCAGAAAATGCACGCGCGTCCAGTCCTCATCCGGGATTTGCGCGCGCACCTCGTCGATGAAAATCTGTTTCCATGTCTGCCCATCGGGTGGCCGTGCGCCATAACTCACCTCGTCGCCGCCCACGATCAAAACGCGCGCATTGGGACGCTCACGCAGCAGACGGGGCAGGGCGCGCATGAACACATGGTATCCGCGATAGGGCTCCAGATTGCGGTTCACAAAAGTGATCACCTCATCCTTGCGCGACACATCCAACGTCTCTTTGATTATCAGGCGGGCATCCGGGTCGGGCTTGGACAGGGTGGAGTCGATCCCGTCATGGATGACGGTGATACGGTCGCGGAATTCAGGCGGAAAGGTATCGGCCTGAAACCGGGTGGGGCTGATGCCCGCATCCGCCATCGGAAAATGCAGGTGATTGTTGATGTTTTTCATGCGGATTCGCAGGCGCGACAGATCGGCATCGCCCTTGTCGAATTCAGGATCAAAGTGAAGATGCGGGTAGTCTGCGCTATGATACAGCTCACAATACAGGCCGATCCGCGCCTCGGGCCAGACATCGCGCAGAAACATTGATTCACCCCATCCGGGATGGGCGAGGATCAGATCGGGTATAAACCCCGCCTGTTTCAATTTGCGCGCAGCATGAAAGCACGCCTCGGCGCGGGTCACTTTGGTGTCGAGGTCCACCAGCCACGGGTGGGTGTTTTGCGCTTGGCGTTTTGGCAGGGCATAGGGCAGGATGCGCACCCCGTTCCAATCGGTCTGCTTTTTCACCCGCAAGGTCAGCGCGACGCAGTGATGCCCCTGTTGGACCAAAAGCGGTGCAAGGTGCTTGTATTGCCCCGGAAAGTTCTGATGAATGAACAGGATTTTCATGAAACGCACCGCCCGACACTGTTTTTTCCGGTTATAGGTGGGCAAGCTGCGCCTGCAAAGCCTTGCTTTTTGCGCCTAGCCACTGGACCCCGCAGCGTGTGACGCCTATCACGCAAAGCAACAGGAATGACCGAAAAAGGGTGTGCCGCAAATGTCGCGCTATTCAGCCGCCGAGATCGAAGAGAAATGGCAACAGGCTTGGGACAAGGCCGGGCTTTTCCGCGCCAAAAGGACCGATGACAAACCCAAGTACTATGTGCTTGAGATGTTTCCTTATCCCTCCGGGCGCATCCATATGGGCCATGTGCGCAACTACACCATGGGCGATGTGATTGCGCGCTACAAGCTGGCGACCGGCCATAACGTGCTGCATCCCATGGGCTGGGACGCGTTTGGCATGCCCGCCGAAAACGCGGCCATGGCCAGCGGTGGCCATCCAAAGGATTGGACCTACGGCAATATCGACGACATGCGCGCCCAGATGAAGCCGCTTGGCCTGTCGATTGATTGGAGCCGCGAGTTTGCCACCTGCGACCCTGAATATTACGGCCAGCAACAGGCGCTGTTTTTGGACATGTTGGACCAAGGGTTGGTCTATCGCAAGAACGCGGTGGTCAACTGGGATCCGGTGGACATGACCGTTCTGGCCAACGAACAGGTGGAAAACGGGCGCGGCTGGCGGTCAGGCGCGTTGGTGGAACGGCGCGAGTTGACGCAGTGGTTCTTCCGTATCTCCGACTTTGCCGAGGAATTGCTTGAGGCGCTGGACGGGCTGGATGATTGGCCCGCCAAGGTCAAGCTGATGCAGGCCAACTGGATCGGGCGGTCGCGCGGTTTGCAATTTGCCTTTTCGATGATCGACGGCCCTGAAGGCCATGACCGGGTTGAGGTTTACACAACCCGGCCCGACACCTTGAACGGGGCCAGTTTTGTCGGCGTGTCGCCCGACCACCCGCTGGCCCGCCAGTTGGAGAAAGACAACGCTGATCTGGCCGCGTTCAATGCCGAGTGTCGCCGTATGGGCACCTCGGAAGAAGAGCTTGAGAAGGCCGAGAAAAAGGGCTTTGATACCGGCCTGCGCGTGCGCCACCCGTTCGATACCGCGTGGGAATTGCCGGTTTACGTGGCCAACTTCATCCTTATGGATTACGGCACAGGGGCAATTTTCGGTTGCCCGGCGCATGACCAGCGCGATTTGGAATTTGCCCGCAAGTATGAACTGCCTGTTGTTCCCGTTTTCCGTCTCGCTGAGGGGCAAGTTTACAAAAATTCATTGCCTGCCGCTGGGCACGGCGTATCTGTCGCAGTAGATCCCGAGCATGGCACAGATGCTTTTGTTCCGGCGAAAACGGAAAAAGTGTTATATGTCAACGGTTTCGCAGGCAACGAGGCGCAGACGGGTGAAGAAGCCATTGACGCCGCCATCGCCTTTTGTGAGGCCAATGGCGTCGGCCAAGGCGTGACAAAGTTCCGCCTGCGCGATTGGGGGCTGTCGCGGCAACGCTACTGGGGCTGCCCGATTCCGGTGGTGCATTGCGACACCTGCGGCGTGGTGCCGGAAAAGAAAGAAAACCTGCCCATCGAACTGCCCTATGACGAAGACGGCACGCCGATTGATTTCTCGGTGCCCGGCAATCCGCTGGACCGTCACCCAACGTGGCGCGATTGCACCTGCCCCGCCTGTGGTGCGCCCGCGCAGCGCGAAACCGACACGATGGATACCTTTGTGGATAGCTCATGGTATTTCGCCCGTTTCACCGCCCCCCGTTCTGAGACACCCACCGACATGGCCGAGGCCGAGTATTGGATGAACGTCGACCAGTATATCGGCGGGATCGAACACGCGATCCTGCACCTGCTGTATTCACGGTTCTTTGCCCGCGCCATGCACGCAACTGGCCATCTGCCGCAAAAAGCGATCGAGCCGTTTAACGCGCTGTTCACGCAGGGCATGGTCACGCATGAGATTTACCAAACGCGCGATGCAAATGACCGCCCGGTCTATCACCTGCCCGAAGACGTGGAAGACGGTAAACTGAAGGCGACAGGCGAAGCGGTTGAAATCATTCCCTCCGCCAAAATGTCGAAATCCAAGAAAAACGTTGTTGATCCGGTCAGCATCATCGGGGCCTATGGCGCCGATACCGCGCGCTGGTTCGTGCTGTCCGACAGCCCGCCGGAACGCGATGTCGAATGGACGGCGGCGGGGGCCGAAGCGGCGCATAAGCACCTGTCGCGCGTGCATCGCGTGGTCAGCGAAATCGCGGCAAGCGATACCCCCGCCAATGATCAGGACGACGCATTGCTGCGCGAAATGCACAAGGCCATTCATGACGTGACCGGCGGGGTGGAATCCTTTGGCTTCAACGCGGCGATTGCACGGCTTTATGCCTTTACCAACGCCTTGGCCAAATCCAAGGCCGGAACGCAGGCGCGCAAGCAGGCGGCCTGCGCCCTTGTGCAACTGATGTCGCCCATGACCCCGCACTTGTCCGAGGACCTGTGGCAGGTGCTTGGCGGTGAAGGCTTGGTCACGGATGCGCCTTGGCCGCAGGCCGATGAGGCGATGCTGGTGGATGAAACCGTAACCTTGCCGATCCAGATCAACGGCAAGCGGCGCGCTGAAATCAGCGTGCCTCAGGATATGGACAAGTCCGAGGTTGAAAAACTGGCCCTTGCGCATGATGCTGTGGTCAAGGCACTGGATGGGGCCCAGCCGAAAAAAATCATTGTTGTCCCGGGACGGATCGTGAATGTCGTCATCTGATCGCCGAACCTTTCTGAAAGGGGCCGTTGCCACAGCAACCGTTGCCAGCTTGGCCGGGTGTGGGTTCAGCCCCGCACACGCACCGGGCGGCGCGGCATCGCGCCTGCGCAACGCCGTGTCGGTGATCGAGCCTGACGGACGGGCCGACTATCTGATGACCCGCGAGTTGGAGGACAGGTTGGGCCGTGCATCCGTGCCGCGCTACGATCTGATCTATGCGATGGAACTGACAAAGCTGCCTGTTGCGATCACCAACAGCAACATTGCAACGCGGTATAATCTGACGGGCGAAGCAACCTACGCCCTGCGTGACCGTGAGACAGGCGCCGTCGTCGTGTCGGGTAAGGTGGAAAATTTCAACAGTTTTTCTGCGGCAGGGTCGACTGTTGCTGTGCAGGCGGCTGAACGTGCGGCCGAGGACCGGCTGGTCACGATCCTTGCCGATCAGATGGTCGCGCGTCTGATCGCCGGGGCGGCGGGCCTTTCAACATGAAACTGTCGGGGCGCGACGCTCCGGGGTATTTTGCGCGGCCCGATCCGCGCCGCACGGGGCTGTTGATCTACGGGGCCGATGCGATGCGGGTCGCGCTGCGGCGGCAAGAGGTTATCGCCGCGCTGATCGGCCCTCAGGGCGAAGAGGAAATGCGCCTTGCCCGCATGTCAGGCGCCGAATTGCGCAAGGAACCCGCCATGCTGCTGGATGCGATCAAGGCGCAGGGCTTTTTCCCCGGCCCCCGCGTTGTGTTCGTCGAGGATGCGACAGATGCGCTGGCACCGATTGTGACCGGCGCCTTGTCCGAGTGGCGCGAGGGCGATGCGCAGGTGATTATGACCGCCGGACAGCTCAAGCCCGCGTCGAAACTGCGCAAACTGTTCGAGGGGCACAACAACGCCTACGCCGTCGGCATTTACGACGAGCCGCCGGGCCGGGCCGAGATTGAGGCGACACTGGCCAAGGCCGGATTGCGCGACATCAACCCGGATGCGATGCGTGACCTGACCGCACTGGCGCAAGAGTTGGACCCCGGCGATTTCCGCCAGACGATGGACAAGCTGGCGCTTTATAAACACGGCGACGATGCCCCTCTGTCGCCTGATGATATCGCCGCTTGCGCCCCAACCTCGGTTGAGGCTGCGGTTGATGACATCCTGCATATCGTGGCCGAGGCCCGCTCGGGCGAGATTGGCCCGGTGATGAAACGGCTGCGCGCGCAAGGGGTGCAGCCGGTTTCGCTTTGTATCAATGCCACACGGCATTTTCGCACGCTTTATGCCGTGGCGTCCGATCCCGGTGGCCCGGCACAAGGCATCGGGCGGGTGCGCCCGCCGGTGTTTGGCCCGCGTCGCGACAGGGTGTTGCGGCAGGCCCAGAAATGGAACGTAACGCGGTTGGAACAGGCCCTGACCCTGCTCACGGATACCGATTTGCAGCTACGCTCGGCCGGGCAACACGCGCCGGCCATGGCGCTTGTCGAACGCGCGCTGATCCGGCTGGCGATGCTGGCCGCGCGATAGCGGGCGGAGTGTTGTGGACCCTATCTGACCGACCAGCGGTTAAGCTACCTTATCCCGCCGCCAAATACCGCACCGCCGATTGTCCGGCCCATAGGCCTGTAGCAAAGCAGGCGGTCAACAGGTATCCGCCGGTCGGCGCTTCCCAATCCAGCATTTCACCGGCGGCAAAGGTGCCGAGGCGGCTGCGCAGCATCAGGCCATCATCAAGCGCGTCAAAACGCAGGCCACCAGCGGTTGAAATCGCCTGATCCATTGGGTGCGGGCCGTTCAAGGCCACGGGCAGCGCCTTGATCAGCGGGGCTAGGTCTTCGGGCAGGGCGCGCGCAAATTCCATCAGCAGGGCCTGTTTCGCCGGCTCCAGTTTCAGCGTTTTGCGCAGGTGATTGGATAGGCTGGTCTTGCCGCGTGGCCGTGACAGGCGGCTGCGCAGGGTTTCAACACTTAAATCCGGTGCAAGATCAATTGTCAGCGCCGCGCCGTCGCGCAGATGGGCAGATAGCGCATAGATCCCGCCGCCTTCGATCCCTGTCTGCGAGATTACAAATTCGCCGCGTGATACGTGACCACCGGCATGCAGGGCCACGCCTTTGACCGGCACCCCGAAATGACGTTGCATATGGTCCGACCATGCCACGTTGAACCCCATATTGGCGGGTTGAAACGGTGACAAAGCGTCAGGCGGCAGATGCCCGGCCCATGCCCCATCCGAGCCAAGCCGCGCCCAACTGGCCCCGCCACAGGCCAGCACAGTGACGCCGGGTGTCAGGGCTTGCAGGCCGTTTGGCGTGTCAACGATTACCCGACCATCGCGCCAGCCCTGCCAATGCCAGCGGGTCTGAATACGAACGCCCATGCCCCGCAACTCCGCCAGCCACGCGCGCAACAGGGGCGACGCTTTCATCGCCTTGGGAAATACCCGCCCGGTGCTGCCGGTAAACAGTGGCTGGCCCAAGCCTTCGGCCCATGCCATCACTTGCGCCGGGTCGAACGCCTCAAGCATCGGGCGTAGGGCGGGGGCGGCGCTGCCATAGGCGGCAAGGATCGCGTCAAAGTCTTCGTCTTTGGTCAGGTTCAGCCCCGATTTGCCCGCCATAAGGAATTTACGGGCGGGGGACGGCTTGGCCTCGGCTACGGTCACCGTGTGGCCCGCGCGGGCCAGTGCCCCGGCGGCCATCAGCCCCGCCGGACCCGCGCCGATGATCAGTGCGGTACTCATGCGGGCGGGGGCGCGTTTGCCTTGTCCAACCCAACGTGATGCACGACACGCTGCGGGAAGGGGATTTCGATGTTGTTGTCTTTCAGCACATTCCAGATCGCGAACATCACCTGTGGGGTGAACTTATTCTTGCCGTCGTCGATGCCGTTGACCCAGAATTCCACTGCGAATTCCACCCCGCTATCGCCAAAGGCGCGCAGCTCGCAATCGGGGCCATCGGGATCTTGCAGGATAAAGGGCAATTCCGAGACGGCCTTTTCCACCATCTCCGGGATCAGGTTGATATCGGTGTCATAACTTACTGAAAATGGCGCCTCGTAGCGGTTGGCGCTGCCTTGGTCGGAATAATTGACAACGCGGGTGGTGATGAAATCCTCGTTCGGGACGACAATCCAGCGGCCATCGAAGGTTTCCAAAATCATCGCGCGCGCCGTGGTTTTCACGATGGTCCCCGCTTCGCCGTTGTCCAGCTCCACATAGTCGCCAACGGTGGCTTGCCCTTCCAGCAGCAAAATCACCCCTGAGATGAAGTTTGAGGCGATCTTTTGCAAGCCAAAGCCAAGCCCCACACCGATGGCCCCGCCAAGCACCGCAAGTGATGTCAGGGAAATGCCAAGGATATTCATCAGCACAAGGAAGGCGACGCCGAAAATGGCGATTTCGGCGGCTTTGGCGGCCAGTTGGCGCGTGGCCGGGCGCATGTCTTCTTGGGATTGGATGTAATTGCCGGTTTGATCATTCGACCAACGCCCCAACCAGAAGATGACGCCGCCCACCACGACGGCCTTGATCAGCCACAGCAGATCAAACGACATATTGCCAAGCGGCACGACCGTGGCCGACAGCTTGGCGGTCACCAGATCAAGCAGGCCAAGCGCATAGAGCGCCGCGACAGGGATAAGAACGTATTTGCCAAGCACCTTAAGAAACGGATCGGTCAGGATTTTCTGGACAAGGATTCGCACGGCAAGGAACAGGAAAACCCGCTTACCAAAGGCGATCACTGCGCCCGACCCAAAGATCGACCGTGTAACGCTTTCGCCGATGCCGGTCAGGGCATAGGCCAGAAGCGGCAGAACCAGTGGCACGAAGGCAAGCACCAGACGCCGGGCGCGGGCGACCATGTGTTCTTGGTCCGGGGGCGGGGTCAACAGGCGGCGCAGCACCGGATTGAGGCGGCGACTGATCAGAACAGCCAAAAGGTAGGCCACGATCAGCAGCGCGAATTGCGACCATGCCGCAGGGCTGATCAGCCAGCCCTTTGCGATCTCCCAGCCTTGTAGACCATATTCCAACGCCTGTTGAACGATCGGCGGCGGGTTGTCCCAATCCATAACGCACCTCTTGTAAATCATCGTACCTGCGCCATTCTCTTGCCTGTTGGATGCGACAGGATCAAGAAAAAGCGATGTCTTGGCAGGAGTATGACCCGATTTGTCCATTGTGCCAGCGGCCTATACCGCCCGATGCCAAGCAAAGCCTGCATCACCTGATCCCCAAGCTGAAGGGCGGCAAGGGTGGCCCGGTGGTCTTGCTGCACCAGATTTGTCACAATGAAATTCACGCCACCCTGACCGAGGCCGAACTGGCCCGCGATTTTGCCAGCATCGACGCCCTTAGAGGGCACCCGCGATTGGCCAAGTTCATCCGGTGGGTGGCCAAACGCCCGCCGGCGTTCCACTCCAAAACGCCCGGCGCCCGGCGCAAGCGGTGAGGTGCGGGTGTCGGGTTGACAGCGCAGATGGCCCGTATTTTTTGGACCAAACCCTTGACCCGCCCATGCCGCTCGCTTAAACGGCCCCATCGGCAGAGGCCCCGGATTCGTCCGGGGCTTCTCCGTTGTTCGAAAGAGCACCAATAACCGGGGACCTTCGGGGCCCTAGAATTTGGCCACCTTCGGGGGGCTTACACATAGGCGGGTATCCTGAAACGCAGGCCCTGCCGTTAGCAAACGGAAGACAGAAAGCATGGCACTCAAGTCGTATAAGCCGACGACGCCGGGCCAGCGCGGGCTGGTGCTGATCGACCGTTCGGAGCTGTGGAAAGGACGTCCTGTCAAATCCCTCACCGAGGGTCTGACAAAATCGGGCGGCCGGAACAACACCGGGCGGATTACCTCGCGTCGTCGCGGGGGCGGGGCGAAACGCCTCTACCGCATCGTCGATTTCAAACGCAGCAAATTCGATGTGGCGGCCACCGTCGAGCGGATCGAATATGACCCGAACCGGACCGCGTTCATCGCGCTGATCAAATATGAAGATGGCGAACAGGCCTATATTCTTGCGCCGCAGCGTTTGGCTGTGGGTGACAAGGTTTTGGCGGGCACCAAGGTGGACATCAAGCCGGGCAATTGTATGCCCTTCGCTGGTATGCCCATCGGGACGATCGTTCACAACATCGAGCTGAAACCCGGCAAGGGCGGCCAGATCGCACGCGCCGCAGGCACCTACGCCCAATTCGTGGGCCGTGACGGTGGCTACGCTCAGATCCGTCTCAGCTCGGGCGAATTGCGCATGGTGCGTCAGGAATGCAAGGCCACCGTGGGTGCCGTGTCGAACCCCGACAACAGCAACCAGAATTACGGTAAAGCCGGTCGTATGCGCCACTACGGCAAGCGTCCGTCTGTGCGTGGTGTTGTCATGAACCCGATCGACCACCCGCACGGTGGTGGCGAAGGCCGGACCTCGGGTGGTCGTCACCCGGTCACGCCGTGGGGCAAGCCGACCAAAGGCATGCGCACCCGCAACAAGAACAAGGCGTCGCAGAAGCTTATCCTGCGCTCGCGTCACGCCAAGAAGAAGGGCCGTTAACACATGAGCCGCTCTGTATGGAAAGGCCCCTTCGTCGATGCCTACGTCCTGAAAAAGGCCGAAGCATCGCGCGAGTCGGGGCGCAAAGAAGTTATCAAGATCTGGTCGCGCCGTTCGACCATCCTGCCCCAGTTCGTGGGCCTGACGTTCGGCGTTTACAACGGTCACAAGCACGTGCCTGTGAACGTATCCGAGGACATGATCGGCCAAAAGTTCGGTGAATATTCGCCGACGCGGACCTATTATGGTCACGCAGCCGACAAAAAAGCGAAGCGGAAGTAAGTCATGGGCAAGGAAAAGAACCCCCGCCGCGTGGCCGATAACGAAGCAATGGCAAAACTGCGCATGCTTCGCACCAGCCCGCAGAAACTGAACCTCGTTGCGGCGATGATCCGTGGCAAAAAGGTCGACAAGGCCCTGACGGACCTGACCTTTAGCCAAAAGCGGATCGCCGAGGATGTGCGCAAGTGCCTCCAGTCGGCCATCGCCAACGCCGAGAACAACCACAACCTCGATGTCGACGAATTGATCGTGGCCGAGGCCTATGTCGGCAAGAACCTTGTGATGAAGCGCGGCCGTCCGCGGGCCCGTGGCCGGTTTGGCGCGCTGCGCAAGCCGTTCTCGGAGCTGACCATCAAGGTGCGTCAAATTGAGGAGCAAGCCTAATGGGTAACAAAGTCAATCCGATTGGCATGCGCCTTCAGGTCAACCGCACCTGGGACAGCCGCTGGTATGCCGACACCAAGGATTATGGCAACCTTCTGCTGGAAGATGTCAAAATCCGTGAGTT
>DATFJQ010000092.1:0-10621 GCA_035269125.1 Roseovarius sp. | reverse complement strand
GGGCGGGCCATAACCGCATGGCCCGCCCTTTTTGCAACCACAGCCGGGAGGGGAAACAATGCAAACCCGTCACAGCCTGACGGACAGGGTCGAGGAAAACCTGATCGCCGCGCTTCTTGGTCTGATGACCTTGGTGACCTTTGCCAACGTCGTCGCGCGATATCTGTTCAATTCAAATATTCTGTGGGCGCTTGAAGTCACGGTTTTCATGTTCGGCTGGCTTGTCTTGCTGGGCGCCTCCTATGCGGTGAAAAAGCGTGCCCATCTGGGGGTGGACGCTATTTTGAACATGGTGACGGCTCCGGTGCGCCGGATGATGGCGCTATTTTCGGTCGCCTGTTGTCTGGTCTTTTCGCTTCTGTTGCTCAAAGGGGCTTGGGACTATTGGTCGGTCTTTGCCGAATTGCCGCCCACCACCGGCCGCTGGTTTCCCACCGGCTTTGACTGGGATGCGCGCGGGCAAGGTTGGTACGAGGTCCAAGACATCCCGATGATCGCACCGTTCAAATTTCTGGAAGGGCTGATCAATCAGGGCGAAAGCTACGAAAAGATTCCCAAAGCGATCCCGTATTTGGTTCTGCCGGTGTCGATGCTGCTGCTGGTGTTCCGCTTTACACAGGCGGCCCTGGCCATCTGGAAAGGCCAGACCGACCGTCTGGTCGCCAGCCATGAAGTTCAGGACGAATTGGACGAAGTCCGGGCCCAACAAGGGGAGCATGACTGATGGAAGTGGTTCTACTATTTAGCATGGTGGTCGGCTTGCTGTTGGTCGGTGTCCCAATTGCCGTATCGTTGGGCCTTAGCTCCACATTGTTCTTGCTGTGGTTCTCGGAAAGCTCTCTGGCTTCGATCGCGCAAACCTTGTTCGAGGCGTTCGAGGGGCATTATACCCTACTGGCGATCCCTTTCTTCATTCTGGCCTCAAGTTTTATGACAACAGGCGGCGTGGCGCAGCGGATCATCCGGTTTTCCATCGCCTGCGTCGGCCACCTCCATGGCGGTCTGGCGATTGCCGGTGTGTTCGCCTGCATGTTGTTCGCCGCTCTGTCAGGGTCAAGCCCGGCGACGGTTGTGGCAATCGGTTCAATTGTGATCGCGGGCATGCGTCAGGTGGGCTATACCCGTGATTTCGCCGCCGGCGTCATCGCCAATGCGGGCACGTTGGGTATTCTGATCCCACCTTCGATCGTGATGGTGGTCTATGCCGCCGCGGTCGAGGTGTCGGTGGGCCGGATGTTCCTAGCTGGCGTCATACCGGGCCTGATGGCCGGCGGCATGCTGATGACCGCGATTTACGTAATTGCGCGGGTTCGCAACATGCCCAAGGGCGAATGGCTGGGCTGGAGCGAAATCTTTGCCTCGGGGCGCGATGCGGCGTGGGGGCTGTTCCTGATCGTCATCATCCTTGGCGGCATCTATGGCGGGATTTTTACCCCGACCGAAGCCGCCGCCGTGGCCGCCGTGTATTCGTTCTTCATCGCGTGCTTTGTCTACAAGGACATGGGACCACTGGCGACGGAAGGCGACGCGCGCAACACATCGCTGTTCCGCAAACCCCATGCCATCATCGCGGCGTTCTTCCACCCCGACACCCGGCACACGCTGTTCGAAGCTGGCAAGCTGACGGTGACCTTGCTGTTCGTGATCGCAAATGCCCTGATCCTGAAACACGTGCTGACCGATGAGCAGATCCCGCAGCAAATCGCCAATGCGATGCTGGGGGCTGGATTTGGTCCTGTAATGTTCCTGATCATGGTGAATGTTATTTTGCTGATCGGCGGTCAGTTCATGGAACCCAGTGGCTTGCTGGTGATCGTGGCACCGCTGGTGTTCCCGATCGCGATAGAATTGGGCATTGATCCGATCCATCTGGGCATCATCATGGTGGTGAACATGGAAATCGGCATGATCACGCCACCTGTGGGCCTGAACTTGTTCGTCACCTCCGGCGTGGCGGGTATGCCGATGATGAGCGTCGTGCGCGCGGCGCTGCCGTTCCTGGCCGTGCTGTTCGTCTTCCTGATCATGGTGACCTACATCCCGGCGATATCGACCTTCCTACCCAACACGTTCATGGGGCCGGAAATCATAACGAACTAGCCCACTCACGGAAGTTCATATCAAACCCCGGCGACACTGTTCGCCGGGGTTTTTTCATGCGCTGGCCCGGCTCTTGCATGCCGGTCTCGTCCACAGCCGGGCGTTTGGGCTGTCCGGTCGAGCGATCATCATTTGTTAACCACTGTCAGCCATGCTGGTATCGCGGTACAGGCGGGGACGCCGATGACCGCGCAAGGTGAAAGGCCATCCTTTCGTCAGGAGGGGGGAATCAATCCCCCCTTCATCTTGCTGAAAATATCCCCGCCGGAGGCATGAAATCTTTTCGGCGCACGATCACCCCAGTGCGTGACGGTCCACCAGTCGCGCAAGGCGCTCCGCCACTGCTTGCATCGGTGCACAGCTTCGGCGGGTTTCAAGGCTGACATGGATCAACACCTGATCACAACTGGCCAATTCCGTGCCATCCACCGCGCGGATCATCCGGTGCATGCAGCGCAGTTTCTTGCCCTGCCCTTCGGTAATCTGGGTCTGCACCTGCACCCGCTCCCCGGCTTGCGTTTCGGCAAGGTATTTGGTGCGGGTCTCGACGGTGAAATAGCTATAGCCCGACGCGATATAATCCTCGCCCGCGCCGATATGATCCAGCACCACATCGGCGGCATCCGAAAAGATCTGCCCATAGCGGCCTTCGTTCATATGGCCGTTCACATCGGTCCAATCTGACGGGATCACCCTGTCCTGACTGATTAGCGGCACCTGGTCGGGCAACGGTTGGCGCATGGCCTTTTGATGTGTGTTGACCAAGGCGCCGCTGGCCGCGTCCTGCTGCCGCAAGGCCCGCATCATGGCGATCAGGTTTGCATCGCGTTTACGCTCCAAATCCCGGATCGACAGGTGACCGGATTGCGCGTCAGACTGGTTTGCAATCTTGTCGATGAGTTCATCAGTCAGGTCCGGCACGTCCATTAATTTCGTCCATGGCCATTTCAGCGCCGGGCCGAATTGCCCCAGAAAATGCCGCATGCCGGCCTCGCCCCCGGCGATGCGATAGGTCTCGAACAGGCCCATTTGTCCCCAGCGCAAACCAAAGGCATAGCGGATCGCATTGTCGATCTCTGCGGTCGTGGCGATGTCGTCATTGACTAGCCAAAGCGCCTCGCGCCAGACCGCTTCCAAAAGGCGGTCGGCAATATGGGCGTCGATTTCCTTGCCCACATGCAGCGGATACATCCCCAAGCTGGTCAGCCATGTTTTGCAGCGGTCAATGGCCATCGGATCGTTGGCGGGCGACGGCACCAGTTCGACCAAGGGCAACAGATAGACCGGGTTGAACGGGTGCGTGACCATAATGCGCGAGGGATCAGATGCGCCCTGTTGAAGCTGCGAGGGCGTAAACCCCGAGGTGGACGAGCCGATCAGCGCATTGGGATTGGCGGCCTGAACCTCGGCGATGACGTGATGTTTCAAGTCGAGCCGCTCGCTGACGCTTTCCTGCACCCAATCGGCCCCGGTCACCGCATCAGCGACCGAGCTGTGCAGGCTGAGCGTGCCTTCGTCCGGCAGGCCGCAATCATACAGCATCGGAAGGGCGTGCCGGGCATTGTCCAAGACCGCAGCCAGCCGTGCCCCGGCTTGTGGGTCAGGGTCAAACACCCGCACGTTCCACCCATTCAGCAAAAAGCGCGCGGCCCAACCGCCGCCGATGACGCCGCCACCAATGATCGCTGCCATTTTGGTCATGGTAGTGTCTCCTGTCAGCGCGGGATCAGGGCGCTGGTGTCATATCCGTTGAATTCAAGAATCGTGCGCGCGGCCTCAACCCGGTCGCGCCCCCCGGTTGCGTTGCGGTCCAAGATCCATGCGTAGCGCCCATCCGGCGCGCCAATGGCCACCGTGCGGTAGCCTTCATCGACCCAGATCACCCAGACCTGCCGGGGGCCTTGGTCGGTTTGGATCTGCCAGCGGTTCGGCCCCAGTTCGGTTGTGCTGTGCAGGCTTTGGCCGGTCTTGCAGGCTCCGCTTGGCGTGCAGGCACGGCGCGTCAGCGCAAAGGCCTGTTCGGCATTCGGACGGTAGGTGACTGTGATCAGCGCCGCCTCCTCGGGGGTGGCCGCGCGCAGCACCCAATCCCCGGCCAAGCGCGCCGTGTCATGGCGGGTGGTCACCGACAGGGGCTGGCCCGTGTCGCGATAGGATGGGCCGGTCGCGTCCATGGGCGCACAACCCGCAGTCAAGCCAAGCATGGAAACACCAATTACATAGATGGAACGGGGCATGATTTTTCTTTCGGTCAAAACTCGCACCACCCTGCGCCAAGCCCAAGGCCAATCAACGCGCAATTCCTCCGGGCCACGTCTGGCGGTCTTATGCCTGGCCTTTCGGCATCTGTTTGATCAGGCCCAGCTTCTGCCGCACCTCTTGGGGGCCAATCACCCGCGCACCAAGGTTTTCGATGATGCCGACCGCGCGCTCGACCAGTTGCCAGTTTTCCGCCAGAACGCCGCGATCCAGCATCAGGTTGTCTTCCAGCCCGACACGCACATGACCGCCGGCCAGCACCGACGCCGCGACATAGGGCATCTGGTTGCGGCCCAGCGAAAAGGCAGAGAACGTCCAGTCAGGCGGCACGTTGTTGACCATCGCCATAAAGGTATTCAGATCATCCGGCGCCCCCCATGGCACACCCATGCACAATTGCACCAGCGCATCGGGCGCAAGCACCCCGTCGGCGACGAGCTGCTTGGCATACCACAGATGGCCGGTGTCAAAGGCCTCGATCTCGGGTTTGACGCCAAGCGCGGTGATCATCCGGCCCATCGCCTGCAACATGCCGGGGGTATTGGTCATGACATAGTCGGATTCGGCAAAATTCATCGTGCCGCAATCAAGCGTGCAGATTTCCGGCAGGCATTCGGCCACATGGGCCAAACGCTCGGCGGCGCCCGCCATATCGGTGCCGTCGGGGTTAACCGGCAGCGGCTGTTCGACCCCGCCAAAGGTAATATCACCGCCCATCCCCGCCGTCAGGTTCAGCACGACATCAACCTCCGAGGCGCGGATCAGATCGGTGACTTCGCGAAACAGCCGCACATCGCGTGAAGGCGCGCCGGTTTCAGGGTCGCGCACGTGGCAATGCACGATAGCGGCCCCCGCCTTGGCCGCCGCGATGGCGCTGTCGGCGATTTGCTGTGGTGAGCGTGGCACATGCGGGCTGCGATCCTGCGTCGCGCCCGAGCCTGTGACGGCACAGGTGATAAATACATCGCGGGACATGGACAGCGGCATGGGGGCCTCCTTTGGCTGGGGTGTGGTCAGTGTAACGCGGTGGCGGTCAGGCATGGCTTGCGGTAACAGACAGTTATTATGCCGAATTGGACAATTTCCAGATCAGACCCGGTTCGCATCGGCCTTTTGGTGTTTGACGCGTTTTCAAACCTGTGTCTGGCCAATTGTCTTGAGCCGTTACGCGCCGCCAACACCTTGGCGCACAGGCCTGCGTTTGACTGGCAAATCCTGACCTGCGACAGCGCGCCGGCGCTATCGTCAAGCGGGTTGCAGGTGGTGCCTGATGCGGCGCTGCGCGACACTGGGCCGCTGGATTATTTACTCGTTCTGGCAGGATACACCCACGAGGCGCATGACACCCCTGCCACACGCCGCGCGCTGCGCACTGCTGCGGCCAAGGCCGGCACGGTTGTCGGCCTTGATGCCGGGCCGTGGCTGCTGGCCTCGGCCGGGTTGCTGACGGGGCGTCGGGCGACGATCCATTGGGATTTGCTGGATGCGTTCCGCGAAGCGTTTCTGGACATCGAGGTTGAGCAGGCCCGCATCCTTCGCGACGGCCCAAGATGGACCTGCGCCGGGGCCATGTCGGCGCTGGATCTGACGATGGGTCTGATTGCCGATCATCTGGGGCTTTCGGCCCGGCTGGAGGTTGAAGCCTTGTTCATTCAGGGCGACCCACCGCTTGACGCGGCGCGTGGGCGGCAGGCGGTCAGTGATCCTTTGGTGCGGCAGGCCTTGGCGCTGATGCGCGAAAATGTGGAAACCCCGATGCCACTGACCGCCGTGGCGCATGCGCTATCCTGCCAACCCCGCACATTGGACCGACGGTTTCGCGCCCGTCTGGGCGCGCCGCCCGGTGTGGTCTACCGCGATCTACGGCTGGCGGCGGCCCGGCGGTTGCTGGAAACGACATCACTCAGCGTGGCGGAAACCGCGCTGCGCTGCGGCTATGACAGTCCCGCCGCGCTTGGCCGTGCCATGCGGCGGCGCTATGGGATGACACCCTCTGAATTGCGCGACGGCGGTTAAGCGCGCCTTGTTCCCCCGGCCATATCCGGGCATGATCGCGCGCATGACCGACCAGCCCGATTTTCCCAAGCTGCGCCTGCGGCTGCA
The DNA here is from genome assembly GCA_035269125.1 of Roseovarius sp. Classification (GTDB taxonomy): domain Bacteria; phylum Pseudomonadota; class Alphaproteobacteria; order Rhodobacterales; family Rhodobacteraceae; genus Roseovarius. Next base: position 4,159 of record DATFJQ010000092.1, on the reverse strand, counting down.
CTTTTCACCAGACGGCATGTTGGGGCCGGGCAAGGCCGAGTTGCTGGAACGGATCACGCGCACCGGATCTATCGCCGCCGCCGGGCGTGAAATGGGCATGAGCTATAAGCGCGCGTGGCAATTGGTGGATACGATGAACGCCATGTTCCGCGCGCCTTTGGTCGAAAGCACGCGCGGCGGCGCCAAGGGCGGTGGCGCAGTTGTGACCGAAACGGGCCAGACCGTGCTGGCCGAATTTCGCGCGCTGGAAAAGATCGCCCAACAGGCCGGGGCCGACCGCATTGAGACGTTACAAAGCCTGCTGCGCGATATTCCCAATGGGAAATAACGCTTGCATTCCGGGCATTGCCCCCGATATTCCCTGAGGAACATATCGAAGCCTTCAAAGGGAATCGCATGGGATCGTCATTGTTATCGCGCTGCCTTGGGTGGGCTTTGGCCATATCTTTCGGCAGCCCCATTGCCGGTTTTGCAGATGATATCACGGTTTTCGCGGCGTCCAGCATGACCAACGCCATGGCCGAGATCGAACAAGGGTTCGAGGACGAAACCGGGCATGATCTGTCAGTATCGCTGGCCGGGTCATCGGCCTTGGCGCGGCAAATTCAACAAGGCGCCCCGGCGGATGTTTTCATTTCCGCCAACCCCGGCTGGATGGATGCGCTGGAGGCTGACGGCCTACTGGCCCCCGACACACGGTTTGACCTGCTTGGCAATCGTATCGTGCTGATCGCCCATGACGCCCCTGCCCAACCTGTCAAGATCACCCCCGATCTTGATCTGGCTAGCCTTTTGGCGGGCGGCAAGCTGGCGATGGCGTCGGTGAATGCTGTGCCAGCGGGCATCTATGGCAAGGCCGCGCTGGAGCACCTGGACCTTTGGAACAGTGTCGCGCCACAGGTTGTGCAAACCAAAAATGTCAGGGCTGCCTTGGCTTTGGTGGCTTTGGGCGAAGCGCCTTTCGGGATTGTCTACGCCACCGACGCCGCCGCCGATGACCGCGTGCGCGTTGTCGGCGAATTCCCACAAGACAGCCACCCGCCGATTGTCTACCCCGCCGCGGGCATCGCTGGCGGCGACAGCAAGGCCGCCACCGATTTCATAACGTTTCTGCAAAGCCCCAAGGCGCGCGCCGCATTCGCGCGTCAGGGCTTTGCGGTGATAGCGGATTAAACCGGAATGGATTGGCTGACTGCAACCGAATGGACCGCCGTGCGCCTGTCCTTGCGCGTGGCGTTCTGGGCGACCTTTGTCAGCCTGCCACTGGGCATTTTCGTGGCCTATGCGCTGGCGCGTTGGCGGTTTCCCGGACGGCAAATGCTGAATATCCTTGTGCACCTTCCGCTGATCATGCCGCCCGTGGTCACCGGTTATCTGCTGTTGCTGGCCTTCGGCACACAAGGCCCGGTGGGCGCGTTTCTTGAGGCGCAGTTTGGCGTGACATTCGCCTTCCGCTGGACCGGCGCAGTCTTAGCCGCCGGTGTCATGGCGTTTCCCTTCATGGTGCGGGCCGTGCGGCTGTCGATCGAGGCGGTGGACCCGAAACTTGAACAGGCCGCCGCGACGCTTGGCGCCTCGCGCGTGTGGGTATTCGCGACGGTAACCTTGCCGCTGATCCTACCCGGTATCATCGCCGGGATGGTCCTGACCTTCGCCAAAGGCATGGGCGAGTTTGGCGCGACGATCACCTTTGTGTCGAACATTCCCGGCCAGACACAAACCATCCCGCTGGCAATTGACCTGCTGCTGGAAACACCGGGTGGCGAAACCCGCGCGGCCCGCCTTGCGATTTTGTCCATCGTGTTGGCCGCCGGGGCGTTGGCGCTGTCGGAATGGCTATCGCGGCGCGTGGCCGACAAGGTGGCGCGCGCATGACAGTCTCGGTCCGCCTTAAACACCAACTTGGGCGTTTCACGCTGAATGCCGATTTTGACGTGCCGCCGGGGCTGACCGTGCTGTACGGGCGTTCGGGCTCGGGCAAGACAACGGTGATCAACGCAGTCGCCGGGCTGTTACGTCCTGATGAGGGACGTGTTGTGGTCAAGGGCCAAACCTTGCTGGACAGCACGCAAGGCGTGAACCTGCCACCCGATCGCCGTGGCCTTGGCTATATTTTTCAGGAAGGGCGGCTGTTTCCGCACCTAAGCGTGCGGCAGAACCTGAAATTCAGCCGTTGGTTTCGCAAGGCTGCACGCAGCGACTTTGACCGGGTGGTCGAGATGCTGGGCATTGGGCACCTGCTGGATCGGCAACCCGGCGCCCTGTCGGGGGGTGAAAAGCAGCGGGTGGCCATCGGGCGGGCGCTTTTGGGCGACCCCAGCCTTATTTTGGCAGATGAGCCGCTGGCCGCGCTGGATGATGACCGCAAGGCTGAGATCCTGCCCTATTTCGAACGGCTCCGCGACGAGGTGTCCGTGCCGATTTTGTATGTCAGCCATTCCGCCGCCGAGGTGGCGCGGCTGGCCACTACGGTTGTCGCCTTGCAAGACGGGCATGTCGCGGCGCAAGGCCCCGCCGCCGAGGTGCTGGGCGATCCCACCGTGACGCCCTTGGGCGCGCGGGCGGCTGGCGCCGTTCTGGCGGCGCGGGTGCTGGCGCATCACGACGACGGGCTCAGCGAGTTGGACGCAGGCGGTGTGCCGCTGTTCCTGCCACGGGTGCCGCATGGCATCGGGCAACCGATCCGCATTCGCATCGCCGCCCAAGAGGTGGTGCTATCGCGTGACGCGCCACAAGGGTTGTCGGCCCTGAATATCCTGCCGGGCACCATCGAACATCTGCGCGCCGGGGCTGGTCCGGGGGCGATTGTCTCGCTCGCCACCCCGGCGGGGCGCATATTGGCGCGGGTCACGCAACGCTCGGCCAAGGCGATGGAACTGGCACAGGGCGTGACGTGTTACGCGATTGTCAAAACCGTCGCCATCGCACCTGAGGATATCGGCGGCGGTGCGGGTTAGTGTTGTCCGCCTGACGTAAGTGTCCCGGATCATCGCTGGCGTTCACCCGCCGTCCGGCGGCAATGCGAAGGTCAGCAATGCGCAGATAGCGGAGTTTGCAAAGTGGCGAAACTTGGGTTCGATCCTAGAGCGGACATATGGACGCGGCCCCTCGCCAGACCGCGGGATGGCGATCAACAGATGTTCTTCGCACTTTATGCCAGCCAAATCCGTATTCCGCATGAGCGGCGCACCCATCTTCACCAAATCGCCAGCCCGGGGGGCGGTCTGGCGAGGGGCCGGGCACCTTCGGTGCTATTCCGGCCCGTGCTTTAGAACGCCCGTTTCGCCCGGACATCGATCACCTGACAGACGCACACCGAATGTCCAATTTGGTCAGCCCTGTTGACGGCCAAGGGAATGACCACTCCGGCACTAAAAACCATCATCTGACAGTCACACGCGAAACATGCGCCTAATGGCCAGCCCAGCAATGCGACACCTGTATCAGGCGCTGACCACCCACTAGCGCAGCTTGGGGATGCCACCGGGCAGGCTGTCGCGGTCAACCACGCCGGCGCGCAGGCTGCGGCCGATGCGATGCGCCAGCGCCGACCATGCGGCGGCGGTTTCGGGCGGCAATTCGGCGCGCAAAGTGGCATCGAACAGATCCAGCCATGTTGAAAACATCCCCGGCTTGACGTTGCCCGCCTTGACATGCGCGGCCATCGGGCTGCCGTCATAACTGCGTTCATGCAGGATGGAGTTGGCCCAGAAATCGGCCACCTTGGCCTCATGCGCGGGCCAGTCCGTGACATGCACGGCAAAGACTGGCCCCAGCCCCGGATGCCTGCGCACAGAGGCATAGAACGCGGCAACGACGCGTTCTATCTGGGGTCGGGATATGTCAAACCTTGGCGGCAATGCGTTTTGCATGCTCCTGACATGCGCCACCATGCCCGCGCTTTCAAGCCCGGTGCGCGGGGTGGCCGAAATCTTGAAAAGATTTCGGGCCGCTTTCTTTCAAAGAAAGCGGGCACTCCCCCCTCTGGACGCTGCGCAATCCGGGGCGTATAACGCCGCCCATGATGACCTTTCGCCCCATCATCATTCGAATTACGTGCCCGGCGCTCTGAGTGAGACGAGCTGCCGGGACAATGGCGTATGAGCCTTCGCGCCGCCCATCCCCCAAAGACGAAATTCCGTTGACAAAGGACGCCCCC
>DATFJQ010000091.1:0-11374 GCA_035269125.1 Roseovarius sp. | reverse complement strand
CCCTTGCGCAGCGCGTCGCGTGCGGCGGCGATGGTCAGTTTGCTAAGCTCGGTCATTATTCCACCACCTTCGGCACGGCAAAAAACCCTTCGCGCGCATCCGGCGCGTTCGACAGCACTTTGTCGGCCATTCCGCCTTCGGTCACCACATCCTCGCGCCGTTTCAGGCGCATCGGCGTGACACCTGTCATCGGCTCAACCCCTTCGACATCGACCTCGGCCAGTTGTTCGATAAAGCCGAGGATATCGTTGAATTCCTGCGCCAATGCCGGCAGTGCGTCATCCTCAACCCGGATGCGGGCCAGCTTGGCCACTTTCGCGGCGGTGTCCTTGTCGATCGACATGCATCAATCTCCGGTTTTTGCAATCGCTCCAGCGTTTAGCGCCCGGGCACGGGCGGCGCAAGCATGTGGCGGGCCTTTTCCTGTGCTGTCACCATGCTAGGGTGACGCTTAGCAAACAAGGGAGACTGACATGAAACTCATATGGCTTGGACACGCGTCTTTCCGGCTTGAGATCGGCGGGTTGGTCCTGTTGATCGACCCATGGCTGACAGGCAACCCGATGCTGGAACCCGATCAGCACCAAGCGGCCACAGACGGCGCCACGCACATCTTGCTGACCCATGCGCATTTCGACCATGCGGGCGATTTACCCCGGCTGGCCAAGGATTTGGGCGTGCCGGTGGTCGGCCAATTCGATCTGATGGCCTATTGGGAAGAACACGAAAGCCTTGAAACCGTGGGCTTCAACAAAGGCGGCACCGTCGATCTGGAGGGAGCCAAGGTGACGATGGTCAACGCCGTGCATTCCAACTCAATCGGAACAGCGACCGGGCCACATGTGGTGGGCACCGAATGCGGCTATATGATCGCGGGCGAAGGCAAAACGATTTACTTGTCCGGCGATACCGACGTGATGGCCGATATGAAAATCTTCAACGACCTGCACGCGCCCGATATCGGCATTCTATGCGCGGGCGGGCATTTCACGATGGACATGCGCCGCGCGGCTTATGCGGCCAAGACGTTCTTTGACTTTAAGACGGTCATTCCCTGCCACTACAAGACCTTCCCGATCCTTGAACAATCCGCCCAAGACCTGATCGACGCCCTGCCCGATGTCGATGTGATCGAACCCGAGGTGATGCAAGCGATCGAGCTTTAAGCCCCCCTGTCGCGGCGGTCTTGAAAAAACGCCTTGAGCAAGGTTTCAGCCTCATCCGCCGCGATACCGTCGTAAATCTCTGGGGCATGGTGACATTGCGGGTGGCTGAACACCCGCGCGCCATGCGCCACCCCGCCTGATTTCGGATCGGACGCCGCGTAATACAGCCGTGCGATCCGCGCCGCCGATATCGCCGTGGCGCACATCGCGCAGGGCTCCAGCGTGACGTAGAGGGAATAGCCCGGCAAACGCTCGCTTTGGGCGGCGGCACAGGCGGCGCGGATCACCAGAATTTCGGCATGGGCTGTGGGATCATGCAATTCGCGGGTGCGGTTGCCCGCACGCGCCACCACCTGCCCCCGCGCATCCACCAGCACGGCGCCCACCGGCACTTCGCCGCGGGCAGCGGCTTGGCGCGCCTCGTCAAGCGCGGTTTGCATATGGCTGGTAAACCTCATTTTGCGGTCATGCCCTGCGATCGCGGCTTTCGCAAGGGCTGGCTTTGGGGTAAGCGATTGGTCATGAACACGACAGATAATAAAGGCGACCGGATCGCCAAAGTCATCGCCCGCGCTGGCGTGGCCAGCCGCCGCGAGGCCGAGCGCATGATCGAAGCGGGCCGCGTTGCGGTGAATGGCAAGAAAATTGAGCGCGCGGCGCTGAATGTCACCGACACCGACAAGATCACCGTCGATGGCCGTGATCTGAAAGCGCCCGAGCCGCCGCGCCTGTGGCTTTATCACAAGCCCACGGGCCTTGTGACCACCAACCGCGATGAACAAGGCCGCACAACCATCTTTGATGAACTGCCCGAAGACCTGCCGCGCGTTATGACCGTAGGGCGGCTGGACCTGAATTCCGAAGGTCTGCTGCTGCTGACCAATGATGGCGCGCTCAAGCGCAAGCTGGAACTGCCCTCAACCGGATGGCTGCGCAAATACCGGGTGCGGATCAAGGGCCGCCCGACCGACACCACCTTTGAGCCGCTGCGCAAAGGGCTGGTGATCGACGGTGAAAAGTTCCAGCCGATGACAGTGACGCTGGACCGTCAGCAAGGCGCCAACGCATGGGCCACCGTGGGCATCCGCGAAGGCCGCAACCGCGAAATCCGCCGCGCGATGGAGGCCGTGGGCCTGAGCGTGAACCGCTTGATCCGCGTGTCTTATGGGCCGTTCCAGTTGGGCACCCTCAAGACCGGCGCGGTCGAGGAAATCCGCCCCCGCATCCTGCGCGATCAATTGGGGATGAGCGAAGAAAAAGAGGCGGCAAAACCGGGCAAACCGGCCAAGCCCAAGCCACAACGCACCCGCCGCAGACGCTGAGGCACACGGGAAAGATTGGCATTGCCTTGCGCGGAATAAAGGCCGAAGGCCGCCGCGCATCGCCGACGCGCCCCAACGCGGCGGCAACGCGGGACGAAGCGGCAATTGCAATAGACGCGCCAAGACCAACCCAATCGCCGTGCTGACGGTCGGCCCGGCGATGCGCGGCGGCCTGCGGCCTTGGGTCCGCGCCATGCGCTGCCCCTAACCCAAGGTTTCGCTCACGCTCCATTTCTTGCGGTAGCTGCGGGGCGACATGCCAAAGCGTTTTCGAAATCGGGTGGCCATTTGCGAGGCACTGTTGAACCCGGTGGCGGCGGCTATCTGGGCGACGCTCAGATCGGTTTCGTTCAACAGCGCGTGCGCGCGTGAAATGCGCAGCTCGATGTAAAATTGCGCGGGTGTGCTGCCGACATGGGCGGTAAACAGCCGCTCAAGCTGACGGCGCGAGATGCCGACCTGTTCGGCGATCTCTTCTATCGGTCGGGGCGCCTCAAGGCTGTCGTTCATCGCATGCATCGCCGCAATCAGATGGGCGTTGCGACTGCTGAGCGCAAAGGAAAACGCAGATTTCTGTTTGCGGTCCTGAAAGTTCGACCGCACGTGCAGGCACATATCGGCCACGATGGTCGCCAGATCGGGGCCGTGATCGCGTTCGATCAGGTCCAGCATCATGTCGGTCGCGGCACTACCGCCGCCGCAGGTCACCAACGGGCCGTCGATCTCATAAAGTGCGCCGGTGGGTTCGAGATCAAGGAACTTTTCGGCAAAGGCAGGCTGGTTTTCCCAATGCAGGGTAAAGCGGCGCCCTGTCAAAAGACCGGCCTGCGCCAAGGCGAACGCCCCGGTGCAAATCCCGCCCACGCGACAGCCGAACGCGCGTTGACGGCGCACCCACTGCACGGCGCGGCGGCTGGCGGTGGTCGTCGGCTCGATCCCGGCGCAGACAAACGCCAACGCATCGCGGGGCACATCGACCAGCCCACTGTCGGGTGTGATATGCACACCGCTGGAACAGGTCACCGGGCCGCCGTCTTCGGTCATGACATACCAGCGGTAAAGTTCTCGGCCCGCCACCTGATTGGCCACCCGTAGCGGCTCCACCGCCGAGGTGAAGGCCAAAAGCGTCAGCTTGGGCAGCAACAGGAAATACACATCACGCGGCGGCCCGTCATAGGCCACGCTGAAACTGGCCGCCCCGCGGGGCACAAATGATCGCGCTGTCATACGGGTGTCATAGCAGTGTCGGCAAAGCGGGGTAAGATGAAAACAACGTCACCCCGCCCGCAGATCAAACCAGTGACAGGCAATGCGCCGCCCTGCCCAATCTTCCCCCTAGCAAGCCGGCGCTGCATCGCCTAAGTTCTTTTTGTCTTACCAAGGTCCGGGGGCCTGATGACTGATACAGGGTTGCAGAAACTAGCATTTTTCCTGCTGGTGTTACTGATTTTCTACGTGTCCATAGCAGGGGGCGGATAATGGCGCAACGCTATGGTGGAAAACACAGCCCCGATGGCGCGCCGTCCGGTGGCAATCCAGCCTCCAACAGCGGCACCTATCGCGGCGCGACACGCACCAAGGCCGGGGGCCGGGTCAACCTGCTGTTTCTGGCGCCTTTGCCGCTGATCTGGAAAGCGTTCACTTCCGAGCCGGTAATCATGGCGCAATATCTTGCCGCATTGGGCCTTTTGATCTTGGCCGCGTGGATGACGCGCGAGGGTATTCTGGCGCAAGAAGCCTATGAGGCGCGCAAGGTGGCGCGCCGCCCGGCCCTGCCACGCAAGATTGTCGGATCATTGACCACAGGCGCGGGCCTGTTCATGGCCGGAATCGCCGGGTTTGGCCTGATCGAAGCGGTGATCTTTGCCGTGTTGGGCGCGCTCATCCATGCCTTTGCCTTTGGGCTGGACCCGCTGACCGACAAGGGCATGGACGGCGTGGACATGTTTCAGACCGACCGTGTGGCACGCGCAGTGGACGAGGCAGAACAGCACCTGACCGCCATGTCAGAGGCGATCAAGCGCGCGGGGGACCGGCAGGTCGAAGCCCGCGTTGAACAGTTCCAGACAACGGCGCGCGATCTGTTTCGCACCGTCGAAGAAGACCCGCGCGATCTGACCGCAGCGCGCAAATATCTATCCGTTTATTTATTGGGCGCGCGCGACGCGACCGTGAAGTTTGCCGATATCTATGGCCGCAACCGCGATGCGCAGGCCAAGGCCGATTACATCGCATTGCTGGATGATCTGTCGGGCAACTTTGTCGCGCGCACCGAAAAACTGCTGCTGGACGACCGCAGCGATCTGGACATTGAAATTGGCGTTCTGCGTGACCGCCTGCAACGTGAGGGCATCCGCCCCGTCAGCAACAACGAGTGAGGAATTACCATGTCGGACACCATACGCCAAAAAGCCGAGGCCGCACTGGCCGAAGTCGAAGAAGTCAGCCGCGCCATCCTGCCGGAACCGTCCGATGCGAACGCCATCGTGGCCTTGGAACAGGCCGACGCGGCGGCCAGCGGCGAGATTCGCAAGCGCATGGACGAAGTTGACATGGCTGACACCAATTCGATCGTGTCCTTCGGCTCGGCCGCACAGGCGGAATTGCAGGAAATCTCGCAATCCATGCTACAGGGCGTGCGCAACAAGGATGTCGGCCCCGCAGGTGATAGTCTGCGTGGCATCGTGACGACAATCCGCGGCTTTTCAGTGTCTGAACTGGATGTGCGCCGCGAACGCAAATGGTGGGAAAAACTGTTGGGCCGTGCGGCCCCGTTTGCCAAGTTCACCGCACGGTTTGAAACCGTTCAGGGCCAGATCGACAAGATCACCGATGATCTGCTGCATCACGAACATACGCTGCTGAAAGATATCAAATCGCTTGACCTTCTGTATGACAAGACGCTGCAATTTTACGACGAACTGGCGCTCTATATCGCGGCGGGCGAAGAAAAGCTGAAAGAGCTGGACACGACGCACATCCCCGCGAAAGAGGCGGAAGTGAGTGCCGCGCCGGAAGGCGATCAGGTGATGAAAGCGCAGGAATTGCGTGATCTGCGCGCCGCGCGCGACGATCTGGAACGCCGGGTGCATGACCTGAAACTGACCCGTCAGGTGACGATGCAATCGCTGCCGTCGATCCGTTTGGTTCAGGAAAACGACAAAAGCCTTGTGACCAAGATCAACTCGACCCTCGTGAACACCGTGCCGCTGTGGGAAACGCAACTGGCGCAGGCGGTCACGATCCAGCGGTCAGCACAGGCGGCCGCTGCGGTGCGCGATGCCAACGACCTGACCAATGAATTGCTGACCTCGAACGCTGCCAATCTGCGCGAAAGCAACAAGATGATCCGCGAAGAAATGGAGCGCGGCGTCTTTGACATCGAAGCCGTCAAAAAGGCCAATGCGGATCTGATCGGCACCATCGAGGAAAGCCTTCAGATCGCCGACGAGGGCAAGGCCAAACGCGCCGCCGCCGAACAGGAGTTGAAGAAGATGGAGACCGATCTGCGCGACACGCTGGCCGCGGCCAAGGCCCGCAAAGATGGTGTCGGCGACAACGCCGGCACATCCGTGCCAAAGGGCTGAGCCAAGCCATGCGCGTGCGGCGGTTCTCTCGGCAGGTGATCACAGGGCTGGCCCTGCTGGCCCTGTCTGCCTGTGCGATGACCGCCGCGCCGCCCCAGACCCGGCCGCAGGCGCAGCCTTCGGATACGGCCACCCCCGTAGCACCGGACCGCACTGGCCCGTCGCGGGCCAGTCAGGGCATGACCCGGTACTATTCCGCGGTGCAGGCCGATCTATTGGCCCAAGGATTGTTGAGGAGCGACGGGGGGGGCGCCGACACGCCCTATACCGACACCGACGTGATCCGCAATTTCGAGCAGATCGCGTTTTACGACGAATACGAGCGGAACGCGGGGTTGCGCCGGTCCAACGGCGGGCCAGTGGGTTTGCGCAAATGGACCAGTCCGGTGCGGATTGCCGTGGAATTCGGCGACAGCGTGCCCGAGGCACAGCGCCCTGTCGATCGCGGCATGGTGCGTGATTACGCCAAACGGCTGGCGCAGGTGACGGGCCACCCAATCTCGACCGTGCGCAGCAACCCAAACTTTCACGTGCTGGTCATGGGCGAGGATGATCGCGCGCAGGCCGTGGACCGGATTCGCCAGATCGTGCCAAATATCAACGCGTCGTCGATTGCCCTGTTTCGCACCCTGCCCCGGTCAATTCATTGCCTTGTGGTCGCATTCTCATCGTCGGACAATGATCGCAGCTATGGCCGCGCGATTGCCTTTATCCGGGCCGAACATCCCAAGCTGATGCGCCAATCCTGTGTACACGAAGAAGTGGCGCAGGGGCTTGGGCTGGCCAATGACAGCCCGCGCGCTCGGCCATCGATTTTTAACGACGACGACGAATTTGCCTTGCTCACCACGCATGACGAAGAATTGCTAAGCCTGCTTTATAATCCGGCCTTGAAACCCGGTATGCTTCCTGACGCGGCGCTGCCGATCGTGCGGCGCATCCTGACCGGGACCGATGGGTCCATCTGAAACACCAAAACGCCCCCAAGGAGACTTGCATGATGGGTATTTTCGATTTTCTGACCGGCGAGTTCATCGACGTTATCCATTGGGTCGATGACACCCGCGATACCATGGTCTGGCGGTTCGAACGCGAAGGCCATGAAATCAAATATGGCGCCAAGCTGACCGTGCGCGAGGGGCAAGCGGCGGTGTTCGTGCATGAAGGGCAGTTGGCCGATGTCTTCACCCCCGGCCTTTATATGTTGGAAACCAACAACATGCCGGTGCTGACGACGCTGAACCACTGGGATCATGGGTTCAAATCGCCATTCAAATCCGAGATTTATTTCGTCAACACCACGCGGTTCAGCAATCTGAAATGGGGCACCAAGAACCCGATCATGCTGCGCGACCCCGAGTTTGGCCCGACCCGCCTGCGCGCCTTTGGCAGCTACACGGTCAAGGTGGCCGATCCGGCGCGGTTCCTGTCGGAAATCGTGGGCACCGACGGCGAATTTACCATGGACGAGATCAGCTATCAGATCCGCAACATCATCGTGCAGGCGTTTTCGCGGATCATCGCGGGTAGCGGAATCCCTGTGTTGGACATGGCCGCCAACACCCACGATCTGGGCAAGCTGGTCGCCGCCGAGATTTCCAAGGTTGTCGCCGAATACGGCCTGACCATCCCGGAATTCTATATCGAGAATATCTCGCTTCCGCCCGCTGTGGAAGAGGCGTTGGACAAGCGCACATCGGCAGGGCTGGCCGGAGACTTGGGCAAGTTCACCCAGTATTCCGCCGCCGAAGCGATGACCGCCGCCGCCAAGAATCCGTCGGGCGGGGCTGGCATCGGTGCCGGGCTTGGCATGGGGATGGGCATGGCCATGGCACAGCAATTGGCCAACCAACAGGGCCCATGGGGCACGGCTGGCGCATCATCGCCTCAGGCCGGGCAAGCGGTCCCACCGCCGCCCCCGCCGGTGGAACATGTCTGGCACATCGCCGAGCGCGGCACGACAAAGGGGCCGTTTTCCAAGGCCGCTTTGGGGCGCATGGCCGGTGATGGCAGCCTGACCCGCGACAGCCATGTCTGGACGGCGGGCCAAGATGGCTGGCTACGGGCCGAGGACGTGGCCGAGCTGGCACAACTGTTCACGGTTCTGCCCCCGCCCCCGCCCGAGGCGTGACAACGGGGCCAGCCGCCATCCGCACGCCCTTCTGTTTGTTGCCCTAAGCCAAGGCCGGTTTCGTTCATGCCCCTGCCCGACACGCACGCACCCATCGAAGAACACCGTTTTCCCTGCGATCAATGCGGGGCGGATTATCGGTTTGATCCCAAGGCGGGGCGGCTGGTGTGTGATCACTGCGGCCATGCCGAGGACGTGGCGCAATCGGGCCCGTGGCAAAGTTCCATTCGCGAATTGGATTTCCGCCGCGCCTTGGCCCACGATCTGCCCGAGCAGGAGATCGAGGAAACCCGCGTCACGACCTGCCCCAATTGCGCCGCGCAAGTCGAGTTTGACCAGACCCTGCATGCCAAGGAATGTCCGTTCTGCGCCACGCCGGTGGTCACGGATACAGGCACGCATCGGCATATCAAGCCCAAGGGCCTGCTGCCTTTCGCGCTGAATGAAGACAGCGCCAAACAGGCGATGACAGATTGGCTGGGCGGGTTGTGGTTCGCCCCCGGCGGCTTGCAGGACTATGCCCGCAAGGGCCGCAAAATGCAGGGCATATACGTGCCTTACTGGACATTCGATGCCGATACACGCTCGGCCTATCGGGGTGAACGCGGCACGGTTTACTATGAAACCCGCACCGTCACCCGCAATGGTCGCCGCGAACGGGTGCGCGTGGCCAAGGTGCGATGGCGCACGGTGTCGGGCCGGGTGGCGCGGTTTTTTGACGATGTGTTGGTGCTGGCCTCGCGCAGCCTGCCCAAGCGCTTCACCGATGGGTTGGAGCCATGGGATTTGTCAGCGTTAGAGCCCTACAACCCCGAATATATGGCCGGGTTTCGCGCCGAAGGCTATGCGATCGAGTTGGACGACGGCTTTGCCGAGGCGCGACAAGTGATGGACCGGGTGATCGCCCGCGACGTGCGGTTCGATATTGGCGGCGACCGGCAACGCATCCACGATATCCAGACCGAGATCGGCGATATCACCTTCAAACACATCCTGCTGCCGGTATGGCTGGCGGCGTATAAGTATCGCGGCGAAACCTACCGCTTCGTGGTCAATGGCCGCACGGGCCGGGTGCAGGGCGAACGCCCGTGGTCGGTTTGGAAGATTACCTTTGCGGTTCTGGCCGCCCTGCTGATCGGCGGAGCCATCGGCTATGTCGTGGCGCGTGAACAGGGGGTTTTGTGATTGACCGATCGCTTTGATAGCTTGCTGGACGTTCTGACCGCGCGCTATTCGTGCCGGGCTTTTCATCCCGACCCCCTTCCCGATGATCTGATCGCACGGATCGTCAAGGCGGCCGGGCGCGCGCCATCATGGTGCAATGCACAGCCTTGGCAGATCACGGTCACGCGCGGCCCCGAGACCGAGCGGTTTCGCGCCGCCTTGCTGGACCGCGCCCGCCAAGGTGGGCCCGAGCCTGACCTGCCCTGGCCCGAGGCCTATCCCGGCGCGCATGGGGACCGGCGGCGCAGTTGCGGCTTTCAACTGTATGAGGCCGTTGGTATCGCCCGCGGCGATCGCGCCGGGCGCGCCGAGCAATCCATGCGCAACTACCATCTATTCGATGCCCCGCATGTGGCCATCGTCCATTCCGAGGCCGCATTAGGCCCCTATGGGGCCATGGATACCGGGGGCTTTGTGACCGCCTTCATGCTGGCGGCCAAAGCGCTTGGGGTGGATACCATCGCGCAGGCCTCGGTTGCGGCCTATGCGCCGATGATCCGGGCGCATTTTGACCTCCCCGAGACCCGCCTGATTTTGTGCGCGATTTCCTTTGGCTATGGCAAGGCCGACGCCCCTGCCAACCGTTTCCGCACAACTCGTGCCGAGCTTGACGAGGTCATGGATCTACGCGGCTAAATCGTAAGGGGCGGTGGCGGCCTCATGCCTTTTTGATCGCAACCTTTTTGGCCTCACCCACGGCGCTGACGCGCTTTGGCACCGACAAGCTGAGCACGCCATCCTTAAGGTGTGCCTCGATCTTATCGCCATCGGCGTCGGCTGGCAGGCGGAACGTGCGGCTAAAAGATCCGTATTGGCGTTCCGAGAAGAACCACGTATCGCCCTTTTCCTCGCGTTCATGACTTTTCTCGCCCTTCACGGTCACGACGCCATCATGCACCGACAGGTCGATATCCTTTTCGGCAACGCCGGGCAATTCGATGGAAATGTTATACGCGTCATCACTCGACGAGGCATCCGACGCAGGCGCGACCCATTCGGCGACGCGTTGTCCGAAATTGCGCATCGGCTCGGAAACAGACGGCCAGAAGCCGCTTTGAGATTTCTCAACCATAGTTCCAACTCCTTGTGTCTATCTCGGGCGTTCACGATGCAGCGGCATGAATGGCAGCGCATTGACTTGCGTCAATCGCTATGCCCATGCACATAAAGCGAAACGGTCTGTCAGGTGTCGTAGACCCTCAGCTTACAGGAGCCTTCCATGCGCGCATTGCTGCAACGTGTCACCCATGCCTCGGTCACCGTGAACGGGCAGATGATTGGCCGAACCGGGCCGGGCCTTTTGGTGCTGATCTGTGCCATGCAGGGCGATACCGAGGCACAGGCCGATCAACTGGCCGCCAAGATCGCCAAGCTTGGGATTTTCAACGACGCGGCGGGCAAGATGAACCGCTCGGTGCGTGATATCGGGGGCTCGGCCCTTGTGGTCAGTCAGTTTACCTTGGCCGCCGACACAAGCCGCGGCAATCGGCCCGGATTTTCCACCGCCGCCGCCCCGGATGAGGGTAAGCGCCTGTATGAGTATTTCGCGGCACAACTGGCCGCACAGGGCCTGCCGGTGGAAACCGGACAATTCGGGGCCGATATGAAGGTTGAACTGCTGAATGACGGCCCGGTGACCATCTGGATGGAAAGCTGACGCACTAGCGCAGAAGCGCGTCCTCGAAAGGGAATTGTGACAAAAGCTCGATCCCTATTTCGGTAACCAGCACCTGCTGCTCCAGCTTGACGCCTTCGCTGCCGCCCTCCTCGCCGATATAGCTTTCGACGCACAAGGTCATACCGGGCAGGATTTCCCCATCATAGCCCGCATCGGGAAAATCCCCATGGTGATAAAGATAGGGATATTCCCCGGTCATCCCGCAGCCATGGGCCGACAGGTAATAGCGGTTGGCGTAGTATTTGTCGGGGATGTCCCATGCCGCG
>DATFJQ010000090.1:0-4210 GCA_035269125.1 Roseovarius sp. | reverse complement strand
CAGCAACAGCGCGCCAGATAACAGCCGCGACCGGCTGTCGCCAAACGCGCTCACCAAATCGGCGCGAAACAGGGCCATTTGCACAGCCGCGGCCAAAACCGAAAACCCCAGCCAAACCACAAGATACCCGGCGACCAATGCGCCAAATCGGCCCCGCCCGGCGATTGGCAATTCATCATAGGTGGCCAAGGCAGGCAGGGCGGTCGGCGCCATCATTGCCGCCGACATCAGCGCCCACATCGCGGTGATCCGCGCCAACCCAGCCGCGTCCGGCGTCACCACACACAGACTGGCCAAGAAATCCGCCCCATACAGCCGCCCCGCCGCGCGCAGGTCGTCCGGCAAGGCCATCGCATACAAAAGCACCCACGCCACAATGATCAGCCCAAATAAGGCCAGCCAGTGCAGTCCTGTCATTTGCCTGATACGCAATGAAATCATTTTGCCCTCACACGACTCAACGCTTGCCAACAAATTGTCAGACAATTAAATGTAAGACAAATGAAAATTGATCCAGATACCAAAACCGACCTCTCGGCGCAAATCGCCAAGGCGATCCGCGATGCGATCATCGAAGGCCGCATGATCGTGGATGAACGCCTGCCCTCCGAGGCCGAACTGGCCGACCAGTTCAACGTGTCACGGCCCACGGTGCGCGAAGCGCTCAAGCGGCTGGCCGCGCAATCGTTGATCCGCACCCAACGGGGCGCCTTTGGCGGGGCCTTCGTCAAGCATCTCAGCTACGAAGAGGCGTATGGCCAACATATCACCACCTCGACCCTGCTTTTGTCGATGAATGCTGTCAGCTTCGAGACCGCCTGCGAAGCCCGTTATGCGCTGGAACGCGCCTGCGCGCCGCTCGCCTGCACCCGCCGCAGCGCCGACCATCTGGCCACCATGCGGGCCGAAATTCACCGCCAAGGCCAACCCGGCCTCAGCGACGAAGCATTCTGCGCCTCGGATGTGACATTTCACCGGGCCTTGGTCGATGCCGCCAATAACCCGGTGCTCAGCTACCAATTGGCTGGCGCGGTCGAGGCAATGCAACCCCTGATGAACATGATCACCTTCACCGCACGGTCGCGCGAAACCATCGTGCACCTGCACACCCGCATCGCCGACGCGTTGGACCACGAAACCCCGCAACAGGCCGACACCGCCCTCCACGAGCTTGAAGCCTACACATTGACCCTCGGCCGCGATGTGATGGCCGCGCGCACGCATCAGAACGCTTGACGCCCTTCTTTTGTTCGAAAATATCCCAGGGGGTTTGGGGGACAGCGTCCCCCAAGGCCTGCGTGGCCTGAACGCAATCCGAGCCGCGCGCCAGCGGCGCACAATTCAGAAAATCACCGGCTCACCCGTCCAACGACCGCGCTTCATCCAGCAGCATGATCGGGATTCCGTCCCGGATCGGAAACGCCAGCCCCGCCGCGCGGCTGATCAATTCCTGCCGCTCGGCATCATATTCAAGCGTGGCTTGAGTCTGAGGGCAAATCAACGCCTCCAGCATATGCCGGTCGAATGGCGGACTGGGTTTCTGGGTCTTGCGGGTCGGCTCTGATGCGTCTGTCATTGAACGATATCCTTTTCGTCCCCGCCGCGCAGGGCATATTCGATCAGCGTCACCAATGTCTCGCGCCGTGTCGGCAGGGATGGCGCCTCAAGCAGCGCCTGCTTGTCCTCGGGCTCGAACCCCAAAAGCATCGACAGCGAGTTGATCAGCAATTCGTCGTCCGCCTGCTCCAGAGTTTCCCAATCCGATTGCAAATCCCGCGCGTCAAAATATCGGCCCAGCAGGGACAAAAACATTTCCCGATCGAAGTCCGGGTCGTCCTCCGATGGGCCAAGGTCCCGCTCGAACCCGGTCCACGATGCCTTGACCCGGCGATATGGTGTGAAGCCGTCGACCTCTTGGGCGATCCGAAACCGAGAGACGCCAGTGAGCGTGATCATATAGCGCCCGTCTTCGGTTTCCGAAAACTGGGTGATACGCCCCGCGCAGCCGATGGCATGCAGCCCCTTGTCCTTGGCGGCCTCCGTCCCCGAGGCCGGGCCAGGGTTTGGCTGGACCATCCCAATCATCCGATGCGGCGTTTTCAGGGCATCGTCCAGCATCGCCAGATAGCGTGGCTCGAACAGGTGCAGCGGCAACCGAGAGCGCGGAAGCATCAACGCTCCCGGCAGCGGAAAAACCGGAATGATATCGGGCAGATCAGATGCATTGAACATGATATGGAACCTAGCCCGCGCGCCGGTTCAGGCAAATATCATCGAGCTGAGTTTGCGGCGCCCGTTCAGAACCACAGGGTCATTGGGTTTGAGCGCCTCGAAGATGGTGAAAAGCTGTTGTTTGGCGGCGTCGTCATTCCATTCACGGTCGCGGCGGAACAGCTCCAACAATTGCGTGACCGCATCCTCGGTCTGACCAGCCGCGTGCAGGGCTTGCGCCAGATCGAACCGGGCCTGATGATCATCGGGATTGGCCTCAACCTTGGCCTGCAATTCGCCCACCGGGCCGGCGTCTGCGGCCTGCCGGGCCAAATCAAGCGCAGCATGCGCGGCCTCGAGTTCGGGCGCTTTCGAGATTTCTGCCGGTGCACCGTTCAAAATCGCCTCGGCCTGATCAAGGTCGTCCATAGCAATATGCGCCCGGACCAGCCCGGCATAGGCCGCAGCGTTCTGCTCGTCTTCTTGCAAAATCGCCGCAAAGGTCTGTGCGGCGTCCGTGGCCGCGCCTTGCTCCAGCATCTCTTCCGCGGCGGTAATTGCCTCGTCCAGCCCACCGCTGGCATCGCCACCCGCGGCTTGGATCACGCGATCCACGAAGGCGCCGATTTCCGATGGGGCAATGGCGCCTTGGAACCCGTCAATCGGCTGGCCTTGCCAAAACGCATAGACCGTCGGGATCGATTGCACCCGTAACTGGCCTGCGATCATCTGATTTTCGTCGACATTCACCTTGGCCATCTTGACCGCACCTTTGGCGCGCGTCACCGCCTCTTCCAAGGCGGGGCCAAGGGTTTTGCACGGGCCGCACCACGGTGCCCAGAAATCCACAATCACCGGCACGGTCTGGCTGGCGTCCACGACCTCGGCCATGAAATCCGCCTCGGAGACGTCTTTGATCAAATCGGTTGCAGGTTGTGGTTGGCCGCCAAGTTCAAGCATGTCGCTGGCTCCGGATGCTAAGAAAATTCTTGTGTTTACATGGCGCAGCAAACCAAATCTTGCAAGAGGTAGCGGATCAACGCAGCTAAATGACTGGGAACTGACAGGTTCGCCGACATGGCGGACGGCGGCTCAACCCCTTTGGCCGCGCCACCGCCCATGAGGGCACGTATACCATGCAACTCGATAATAGTTCACTCGCCCCTTACGTGTTTTTGCCGAAGGCTAGATAAAATGATAGGTCAGGTTTTCCTTACCCCGACCTTAAACACATTGTTTACAGGTCAAAAGTTGCGAATACCGGGGCGTGATCGCTGGGTTTTTCCCACCCGCGCGCCGCGCGCAAGATCCGGCTGGAATGAAACGCGTTTTTCAAATCTGCCGACGCCCAGACATGATCCAAGCGGCGGCCCTTGTCCGCCGCATCCCAATCGCGGGCCCGATAGGACCACCAACTGTAAAGCTGGCCTTCGGGGATATCCGCACGGGTCACGTCCACCCATCCGCCGGCATCCTGCGTCTGGCCCAGATGATCCACTTCGATCGGCGTGTGGCTGACCACCTTCAGCAATTGTTTATGTGACCAAACGTCATCCTCGCGCGGGGCGATGTTCAGATCACCCACCAGAATGGCCTTTTCGGGCCTGCTGTCACGAAACCAATCGCGCATTTCTGTCAGGTAATCCAGTTTCTGACCGAATTTCTCGTTTTTTTCACGATCTGGCACATCTCCCCCGGCGGGGACGTAAAAATTGTGAATCACCGTGCCGTTTTCCAGCCGCCCGGCCACGTGCCGGGCATGGCCCAGCTTGGCAAAGTCCTGATCGCCCGCATCTTCGATCGGCAAACGGGACAAGATCGCGACGCCGTTATAGCCCTTCTGCCCGCGGGCCACCATGTGGCCATAGCCCAGATCGGCGAAAGCCTGTGTCGGGATTTTATCGACCGGGCTTTTGCATTCTTGCAGGCACAGGATATCCGGTGCCTCTTCTTGCAACAGCTTTGCTACCAACCCCTCGCGCAGTCGGACCGAATTGAT
>DATFJQ010000089.1:0-25839 GCA_035269125.1 Roseovarius sp. | reverse complement strand
AGCGCCTCGATCTCGGCGATGGCGGCAGTGTGAAAGGCCGGCTTCATCACCAGATCCTGGGTGTTGTAGCCGGTGATGAACATCTCGGGCAGGGCCACAAGGTTGGCCCCGGCGGCACGGCCCTCGTCCCATGCACGGCGGGCCAACGCAGCGTTGCCAGCCAGATCGCCCATCGTGGGATTCCATTGTGCCAGTGTCAGGCGAAACCGGTCGGCCATGGGGTGCCTTTCATTTGAATTTCATGCCTGATTTAGCAGATCACCGCGCGAGGGAAAGCCGATTTGGGCAAAAGCCGTTGTCACTGCGGCGCGGCTCCTTTAGATTTCAGGGGTGTTCGTCGCAAAGGCGGACAGGGCTGGGCATCAGGGGCAGACATGAACGTATCACTGGGCAGAACCATCCTATTCGCCACCATACTGGCCGGGGCCGCGCACGCGCAAGATGGCGAGGTGCGTAGCAAACAATACGACGATGGCGGCATTTACGAGGGCACGTTCAAGGACGGGCTGCAGCACGGCACCGGCACCTACACCCTGCCCAACGGCTATGAATATACCGGCCAGTGGGTCGAGGGCGAGATTCGCGGCAACGGGGTGGCGCGGTTCCCCAATGGCTCGGTCTACGAGGGGCAGTTCGCCAAGGGAAAACCCGAGGGCGTGGGCCGGATCGTGTTCGCCGATGGCGGCACCTATGAAGGCGAATGGAGCGACGGAAAGATCACCGGTCAAGGGGTTGCCGTTTATGCCAACGAAGTTCGTTACGAAGGCGGGTTTCGCAACGCGATGCATCACGGCAAAGGCCGCATGGAAAGCCCCGGCGGCTATGTCTACGAAGGCGATTGGGTGAACGGCGTCAAGGAAGGCTTGGCCACGATCACCTATCCCGATGGTGCGGTCTACGAAGGCGAAGTTCTGCGCGGAACGCGGCACGGGCAAGGCATGCTGACCATGCCCGACGGGCTGATCTACGAAGGCCGCTGGAGCGACGGCCAAATCGATGGCGATGGCAAGCTGACGCAACCCAATGGCGATGTCTACGAGGGCCAGTTGGTGGCCGGCCGCCGCGAAGGCCAAGGCAAGGTCACCTATGAAAACGGAGACGTCTACGAAGGCCAGTTCCAAGATGATCGCCGCCACGGCACCGGGGTGTTCACCGGCACCGACGGCTACCGCTACGAAGGCGACTGGAACGCCGGCAAGATCTCGGGTCAGGGCAAGGTGACCTATCCCGATGGCTCGGTCTATGAGGGTGAGTTCCGCGATGATCTGGCCAATGGGCAAGGCAAGATCACCTATCCAGACGGCTCCACCTACGAAGGCGCATGGTCAGGCGGCGTGATCGACGGCCAAGGCAAGGCCACCTATCCCAATGGCGTGGTCTACGAAGGCGCATTCGAAAATGCCCGCAATCAGGGCTTTGGCGTGATGACCTATGATGATGGCTATCGCTACGAAGGCCAATGGCAGGATGGGCAGCGCCACGGCATGGGCACCGCCACCTACCCCGATGGCACCATCTACGAGGGTGAGTTCCAGAACGGCCAGCGCCACGGGCAGGGCAAGATCACTATGCCCGATGGCTTTATCTACGAGGGCGCGTGGCAAAACGGTGAGATTTCCGGCCAAGGCGTGGCCACCTACACCAACGGCGATGTTTACGAGGGCACCTTCCTCAAGGGCAAGCGCCAAGGCACCGGCACAATGCGCTACGCCACCGGAGAAGAGGCCAGCGGCACATGGAATGACGGTGCCCTGGCCGAACAAACCGACGCAACCCCGGCAGACAGCGCCGCGCCCGACCAAGCCGCCGACACGGATCAGCCCGCAGCCGACAACGCTTCAGACTAACCCGCGCCCTTCATTGTTCCAAAAAATACTCCGGGGGAGGCGCCGCTTGCGGCGACGGGGGCAGCGCCCCCTGCCCGGCCCGATCCGGTGCGCGCGGCTACACACCCTCGCCCGCGTCCAGTGCCGACAGCACCCGCGCCGCACCATCCAAAACCGCCTGTTTGCGGTTGTCGTCCATCCGGTCCCAAGTGCGATACATCTGCCCCATGCGCGGATTGCCCTTGAATCGCTCACGGTGGCGGATCAGGAAATCCCAATATAGAAGGTTGAACGGGCAAGCCTTCGGGCCGGTCTTGTCCTTGACCGAATAGGCGCAATCACCGCAGTAATCCGACATCTTGGCGATGTAATTGCCCGATGACACGTAAGGTTTCGACGCGATGATGCCACCATCGGCAAACTGGCTCATGCCGATGGTGTTGGGCGCTTCGACCCATTCGAACGCGTCGGCATATACGGCCAGATACCACTCATGCACTTGCGCCGGGTCCACCCCCGCCAGCAGCGCGAAATTTCCGGTGACCATCAGCCGCTGAATGTGGTGGGCATAGGCCTCATCACGGGTTTGGGCGACCGCGTGCGACAGGCAATTCATGCCTGTCTCGCCCCCCCAATACAGCGCGGGCAAATCCCGATCATGGCCCAACGCATTGCGCGCGGTATAGTCCGGGCCTTCGCGAAAATAGATGCCGCGCACATATTCACGCCAGCCGATCACCTGCCGGATAAAGCCTTCGGCGGCATTGATCGGCACGCGCCCGGCTTTCCATTCTTCCACCACACGCTGGCAGATTTCCACAGGATTTAGCAATCCAATGTTCAAATACGGCGATAGCAGCGAATGATGCAGAAACTTGTCATCTTGCAGCATCGCGTCCTGATAATCGCCAAACCCTGCCAGCAAATGCGTGGCGAAATGATCCAGCGCGCGCAGGGCTTGCGCCCGCGTCACGGCAAAATGAAACGGGCGCAGGCTGCCGAAATTGTCGCCAAACCGCGCCTCGACCAAATCCACAATCTCTTGGGTGATCTCGTCGGGGGTAAACTGCATCGGCTTTGGCCGCAGCATATCACCCGAGGCCGGTTTGCGGTTGTCATGGTCGTAATTCCACTTGCCGCCCGCCGGCTTGTCGCCCTCCATCATCAGCCCGGTCTTGCGGCGCATCTCACGATAGAAATACTCCATCCGCAATTCCTTGCGGCCCTCGGCCCAAGCGTTGAATGCGTCCAGCGAACACACAAAGCGATCATCGGGCAGCAGGGTCACGGATAGCGGTGCATCCTCAAGCGCCTGATGCAGCCGCCATTCGCCGGGTGCGGTGGCCAAAACCGTGCTTGTGCCATGCTCTTGCCCGCGGCGCATCAACTCGCCCACGATCGACTTTGACGCGTCTGGGTCGTCCAGCCGGGTATAGGCCACTTGCCAGCCGTCCTGTTCAAGCTCGGCCGCGAAGTGGCGCATGGCCGACAGAACCAATGCAATTTTCTTGGGGTGATGCGGCACATACCCGGCCTCGTCGACAACCTCGGCCATGACGATCAGGTCAGTGTCCTTGTCGGCGTCGCGCAGGGCTGACAGGGGTTTGCTAAGCTGATCACCAAGCACCAGAACCAGCCGCTTTACCATGGCACGCGCTTTCCGGCCCAGTCGTAAAACAGGCCGGTATTGTCCGGCGTCAACCCATCCAGCACGCCCAGCAGGTTGGTGGCCGCCTGTTGTGGCGTGACGGTGGGATGGTTGCCCGCATATTTTTCCGTCAGCGACGTGTCGACCGTACCGGGGTGCAACGCCACGCAGATTGAGTGCTTGTGACTGCGCGCCAGTTCAATCGCGCCGGTGTGGATCATCTGGTTCAACGCGGCCTTGGCCGCGCGATAGGCATACCAGCCGCCAAAGCCGTTATCACCGATCGATCCAACGCGCGCCGACAGCGCCGCAAAGACACAGCGCCGATCACGTGGCAGCAGGTGCGGGGCATGTTTCAGCACCAGTGATGGGCCGATGCAATTCACCGCGAATTGATCGCGCATGTTTTGCGCCGTCAGTTCTTTGAGTGACTTTTCAGGCCGCTGTCCGTTGATTTCCAGCCCACCAGTGGCCACGAATATCAAATCGAACGGCCCGTCGAGCGTGGCAAGCGTATCTCTGACCGCCCCCTCGTCGGTCACATCCAACCCGTCGCCCGAGCGTGACAAGCCGGTCACCGCGACGCCGCGCGCCGCAAGCGCCGCCGACAACGCCCCGCCGATCCCGCCCGAAACCCCTATGATCAATGCATTTTTCATGACCTGCATGATAGGCCGCGACATGGGCGGTTCAAGCGCACAAGCCAACGGAAATTCGGGGGTTTTCAATGACGCACGCGATGCCTATAGTTTCCGACATGACACAGCAGAGCCATATCGCGACATTGCAAGCGCCCCGGTCAACGGGTTGCGCTTTCGGCCTGCTACTCCTAAGCCGCCTCTGAGCGTGCCGTTCCCGGCGCGACCGCTCAGAGGATGTGCCTGATTTCGCGCCATAGGCTTAGGATAACCAACGAGTTCCGACATGACTGACCAGACCAAAACCACCGCCCCGGATCAGGGCAAAGACCGCGTCGTTATTTTCGACACCACCCTGCGCGACGGCGAGCAAAGCCCCGGCGCCACCATGACCCACGAGGAAAAGCTGGAAATCGCCGCGATGCTCGACGACATGGGCGTCGATATCATCGAGGCCGGGTTTCCCATCGCCTCGGAGGGCGATTTCCGCGCCGTGTCCGAGATTGCCAAGCAATCGCGCGATGCCACGATTTGCGGGCTGGCGCGGGCGAACGTCAAGGATATTGACCGCTGCTGGGAGGCGGTGAAACATGCCCGCTCGCCGCGCATTCACACCTTTATCGGCACCTCACCGCTGCACCGCGCCATTCCCGATCTGACCCAAGATGAAATGGCCGAGCGAATCCACGAAACCGTCACTCATGCGCGCAATCTGTGCGACAACGTGCAATGGTCGCCGATGGATGCCACCCGCACCGAATGGGATTACCTCAAACGCGTTGTGGAAATCGCGATCAAAGCGGGCGCCACAACGATCAACATCCCCGACACGGTGGGCTATACCGCGCCCGTCGAAAGCGCCGATCTGATCCGCCGCCTGATCGCCGAAGTGCCCGGCGGCGACGAGGTGGTGTTCGCCACCCATTGCCATAACGACCTGGGGCTTGCCACGGCCAATGCGCTGGCCGCTGTCGCGGGGGGTGCGCGTCAGATCGAATGCACGATCAACGGCCTTGGCGAACGCGCCGGCAACACCGCACTGGAAGAGGTGGTGATGGCCCTCAAGGTGCGCGGCGACATCATGCCGTTCCACACCGGCGTCGACAGCCGCAAGATCATGAACATCTCGCGCCGCGTGGCCACGGTCAGCGGCTTTCCGGTGCAATACAACAAGGCAATCGTCGGCAAGAACGCCTTTGCCCACGAATCCGGCATCCATCAGGATGGCATGCTGAAAAACGCCGAAACCTTCGAAATCATGCGCCCCGAGGATGTGGGCCTGACCGAGACCAACATCGTTCTGGGCAAACACTCGGGCCGCGCCGCCCTGCGCGCCAAGCTCAAGGATCTGGGCTATGATCTGGCCGAAAACCAGCTCAATGACATGTTCGTGCGGTTCAAGGATCTGGCCGACCGCAAGAAAGAGGTCTACGACGAAGACCTGATCGCGCTGATGCGCGCGGGCGAGGATGACGCCAGCGACCGGCTGATCGTTAAATCGTTGCGCGTGGTTTGCGGCACGGGTGGCCCGGCCGAGGCGGAACTGGCGATGATGATCGACGGCGTCGAAAAAACCGCCACCCAAACCGGCGACGGCCCGGTCGATGCCACGTTCAAAGCGGTGCGCGAATTGCACCCCAATGATGCCCATCTGTCGCTGTATCAGGTGCATGCCGTCACCGAAGGCACCGACGCGCAAGCCACGGTTTCAGTCCGGCTGGAAGAAGAGGGCAATATCGCCACCGGCCAATCCGCCGATACAGATACGGTGGTGGCCAGCGCCAAGGCCTATGTTAACGCGCTGAACCGCCTGTTGGTGCGGCGCGGACGTTTGGGCGAAGATCAAAAAGAGATCAACTACAAAGACGTCAGCTAATCCTTTAACAAAAAAACAAGAAACCCCCGGCGCCACCCAGCGACCGGGGGTTTTAATTTCCAAAAAGCCCCGCCTTCTTTTGTTCATAAATATCCCGGGGGGTCCGGGGGGCTGGCCCCCCGGCGGTTGCCCAAGGCTCAGGCGTCTTCAGTTTGCGCCTGATCGGCCCACTCCCAAGGGCGGGTGAACTGGCCCAGAACATGGCCCAGCTTTTCCTCGTCCACCGCGTCGGTTTTCTCAAGCTGCGCCACCAGACCGCGCTTTTTCGAGTCGATCACCTGCGTCACCCGAGCGGCCAGCCCGGCCTCGTTCAGCGCGGCGTTGTAGATGCGCGTGATCGCGCGCTTGCGCAGATCGGGCTTGAACACCTTGCCGACTGCGGTTTTGGGCAGTTCGTCCAACACCTCGACATGTTTTGGGATCGCGGCGCGTTCGTGCACATGGACCTTGCAATGCTCACGCAACTCTTCTGCGGTGGCGGTGCCGCCGTCCACCAATTCGACATAGGCGCTGGGGAGTTCCCCGGAATGGGCATCGGGCTGTCCAATCGCACCGGCCATGGCCACATCATGATGCGCCATCAACGCCTCTTCGATGTCTGCCGGGTCGATGTTGTGGCCGCCACGAATGATCAAATCTTTGGCGCGGCCTGTGATCCACAGATAGCCATCCGGGTCGATACGGCCCAGATCGCCGGTGCGCAGATAGGTGTCGTGGTGGTAAAGATCGGCGTTCTTGGCCGTCTCGGTATAGGTGTTGCCGGCATAGACGCCGGGATTGGAAATACAGATTTCACCCACCTCGTCGGTGGCGCAGTCCACCGGCGCGCCTGTGTCATCTGTTTTGTAGATGCGAACATCGGTGTACGGGAATGGAACGCCGACCGAGCCAACCTTTTTCTGCCCTTCGGGCGGGTTACAGGACACAAGGCATGTCGCCTCGGTCAGGCCGTAGCCTTCGATCACGGTCATGCCGGTGGCTGTTTCACAGCGGTTGAACAGTTCCAGCGGCATCGGTGCTGAGCTGGAAAAGGCGTTTTTCACGGTCGAGATATCGGCATCGACCTTACGCTGCATCAGGGCAGATACAGCCGTGGGCACGGTGATCACGAAGGTGGTCTGCCAGCGCTCCAGCAGCTTCCAGAAATTGTCGAACACCCCGTCGCCGCGATAGCCCGCAGGCGTGGGAAACACCACATGCGCCCCTGATTTGATCATCGCCATCAGGATGACGTGGCAGGCAAAGACATGGAACAAAGGCAGCGGGCACATCACGCTGTCTTTTTCCGTAAACAGAAGGGTGTGACCCAGCCAACCGTTATAGATCATACCGTCATAGCGGTGCTGCGCGACCTTGGGCATTCCGGTGGTGCCGCCCGTGTGGAAATAGGCCGCCACGCGATCCTGTCCGCCATCATCAAAGCCCAGCGTGATGGGGTGCTTCTGCATCTCGGTGTTGAAGCATTTCACGTCAGCGTGGTGATTGCCCGGATTTTTCGGCCGGATCAGCGGCACGATCCAGCTTTTGGGCGGGCTGAGATAGCGATTGAGGTCAATCTCAAGCACGGTGTGCACATGCGGGGCATGGCGCACGGCCTCGGCTGTTTTCTGGGCGATGTCGGTTTTTGGAAATGCCTTGAGCGTGACCACCACCTTGGCATCGGTCTCGCGCAGGATCGCGCCGATCTGTTCGGGCTCAAGCAGCGGGTTGATCGGGTTGACGATGCCCGCAATGGCCGCGCCTATGGTGGCGATGGCGGTTTCCAACGTGTTGGGCAAAACAAGCGCCACGACATCGGTTTCGTTGATCTTTAGATCACGGAACAGATTGGCTGCACGGCAGACCTGTTCATGAAATTGTTGCCATGTCAGGGTTTGCGACGGATCGGCCGCACCGGACAGCAATTGATAGCTGACAGCCGGTCGGTCGGGAAACGCCTCGACCGTGTCGCGCAGCATTTGGTATAGCGTGGCGGGACGCTTGCGCGCGCCCCACGACGTTTCGTTTTCAATATCAAGCGCATCCTGCCGCGAGGCAAATGTCATTGTCGTTTTCCTCCCCCAAAGGCGGCCTTTGGACGGGCCGCATCATTCCCTCGGAACCAACATGCGCGGCTTTGCCCCGTGGCGCAAGTTTGACGCTGCGTTTCACAAGGCCGGACAGGCCGACCGGCCCGACCATCCTGTGCACCTCCGCCTTGTTCACCCCCAGACAACCGGATCAACGCCCCTTGGGCCGATGGACCGCACGCGATCAATACATCTACCCCACGCCCATGAACCCACTGGTATCACCGCGAATTTAATGAACGCCATCGATCCGACTTTTTTTGTCAGATTTTGACTTGACTGTTTTTGTCGGAAATAGATAGTAATGCCCTACTAATTTCGTCAGACAACAGGAAGGATGATTCTGGCATGACCCTAAACGCCCCCCGCACGCTGATTGCGGCTTTGGCCCTGACCGCCGTTACCGCCCCCGCCTTCGCGCAGGAGGTCAACGTCTACTCCAGTCGCCACTACGATACCGATGATGCCCTGTTCAACGAGTTTACCGACCGCACCGGGATCTCCGTGAACCGGATCGAGGCCAAGGCGGACGAGTTGATCGCACGCATTCAGGCCGAGGGCGACAATAGCCCCGCCGACGTGTTGCTGACCGTGGATGTTGGCCGCGTGGCCCGCGCCGACGATGCAGGCATCCTGCAATCGTTTTCGTCTGACGTGATCAATGAGCGTGTGCCGCCACATCTGCGCGACCCCGACGGCAAGTGGATGGGCGTATCTCAGCGCGCGCGGATCATTTTTTATGCCAAGGATCGCGTCGACAATCCGCCCAAATCCTACGAAGAGCTGGCGCAGCCCGAATGGAAGGGCAAGGTCTGCATCCGGTCCTCTTCGAACATCTACAACCTGTCGCTGTTGGCCTCGATCATCGAAACCCATGGGGAAGACACGGCAACCGAATGGGCCGCCGGAATGGTCGAAAACATGGCGCGCGCACCCCAGGGCGGCGACACCGACCAGTTGCGCGGCATCGTGTCGGGCGAATGTGATGTGGCGGTATCCAACCACTATTACTACCTGCGCGGCTATGAAAAGGATGTTGATGGCCTGACCGAAGAGTTGGACAATATCGGCTTTGTCTGGCCGAACCAAAGCGATCGTGGCGCGCATGTGAACCTGTCCACTGCCGCCAAGACAGCAAACTCGCCCAACGCGGACGAGGCCGACCAGCTGCTGGAGTTCCTGACCACCGAGTTCGCTCAGCAACATTTTGCAGGGCAGAACAACGAATACCCGGTTGTCAGTGGCGTGCCGCTGCACGAGCGCACCGCGCGTCTGGGCATCTTCATTCCGGACACGACGACCAACACCGCCGTCTTCGGCACAAACGCAAAAGCGGCGCAGACAATCTTTAACAATGTCGGCTGGGACTGATCCTAACACCGCATGACACTTGATGCCCCCGCGCCACCCCCGGCGCGGGGGTTTTTCGTTGCACAGCGCCCTTTGGCTTGAGGACTCGGGCCCGGTTCTTTATCCAGTAGGTCGCATACCCCGCTCGGAGCTCCAAATGTCAGCCACCATGAAACTTGCTGTCGGTAGCCTGATTATCGGCGCCGCGGTGCTGGCACTGAAGGCGCTGGCGTGGTGGTTGACCGGATCCGTCGCGTTGCTGTCAGACGCGTTGGAAAGCACAGTCAACGTGGCCACGGCGATTGCGGCACTGGTGGCAATACAGGTGGCGGCCAAACCGGCGGATGCCACACACCCGTATGGACACCACAAGGCCGAGTTCTTCAGCGCCGTGCTGGAAGGTGTGATGATTGTCATCGCCGCCCTGCTGATCCTGAAAGAGGCCTATAACGGCTTTACCGCCCCGCGCGACATTACCGCGCCGCTTGAAGGCTTGGCTCTGAACGGCGCGGCGACGGTCCTGAACGGGGTCTGGGCGTGGCTGTTGGTGACCAAGGGGCGCGCGCTGCGCTCGCCAGCTTTGGTGGCGGACGGGCGGCATCTGTTTACCGATGTTATGACATCGGCGGGCGTGGCCTTGGGTATCGTTCTGGCCGTCGTGACCGGCTGGTGGATCCTTGATCCGATCATGGCCACGCTGGTGGCACTGCATATTCTGTGGTCAGGCTGGCACCTGATCGCGCAATCGCTTAGCGGGTTGATGGACGAAGCCCTGCCCGAGGATGAGTTGGCCCGCATCCGCGCGGTGATTTCCGAACATGGCGGCGGCGCTGTCGAGGCGCATGATCTGCGCACCCGGCATGCCGGCCGTGCCACCTTCATTGAATTTCACCTCGTCGTGCCCGGAGACATGAGCGTGTTCGACGCGCATGAAATCTGCGACCGCCTGGAAGCCGCCCTGAAGCAGGCCATAGACGAGGCCGAGGTGACCATTCATGTTGAGCCGGAACACAAGTGCAAGCAAAGCGGCATCGTGGTTCTGGACTGAGGCCGCACCAAACATGGGGGCAGCATGGCACATGACCACACCCAGCAAAAAGCAGGCCACCATGGGCACGCCCATCTGGACCCCGACAGCGGCGACCGCCGCGTAAGTCTTGCGATCTGGGCCAATGCGCTGTTGACGGTGGCGCAAGTCATCGGCGGGGTGCTGTCGGGCAGTCTAGCGTTGGTGGCCGATGCGATGCACAACCTGTCTGACATGGTGTCGTTGTTGATCGCCTTTGCCGCGCGCAAGATCGCGCGGCGGCCCGCTGACAAGACGATGACCTTTGGCTATGCCCGGATCGAGGTGGTCGCGGCACTGATCAACTATACCACGTTGATTTTGGTGGGGGCTTTCCTGCTCTATGAGGGGGCGATGCGCCTGATCGACCCACCGCCAGTCACCGGTTGGGTCGTGGTCATTCTGGCGGGCATCGCGCTGATGGTCGATGTGCTGACCGCCGTGCTGACCTACGCGATGCAGCGCGACAGCGTGAACATTCGCGCGCTTTTCCTGCACAACCTGTCGGATGCTCTGGCCTCGGTCGCGGTGATGATCGGGGGCACGCTGATTTTGCTATATGACTGGCGTATTGTTGACCCGCTGATCACCATCGCGATTGCGGCCTACATCCTGTATCTGGCGCTAAGCGAAATCGGCGGCCCGGTGCGCATGTTGATGCTGGGCAGCCCGCAAGGCACCGACCCGGAGCAAGTGATCGCTGACCTGCGCGATGTTGATGGTGTGCGAGATGTGCACCATGTACATTTTTGGCAAATGCAGGAACACAGCGTCTCGTTCGACAGCCATGTGGTGCTAAGCGCCACAGGCTGGACGCGACAAGAAGCCGTGAAGGCCGAGATCAAGCGCCTATTGCAGGATCGCTTTGGCATCACCCATTCGACGCTGGAATTTGAACATGCCGACCGGGCCCATGAAAACGCCGCGCTTTACGGCTGTGGCGGGACGACGCCCGGCAAATCACCCTGATCCGCATCACCACTGCGCACCACATCGCGAAATGCGCTGACGATTTCTGTCAATTGCGGGGCCAAGGGATTGGTCTTGCGCCAGACCATGCCGACCGTGCGCATGGGCCGGGGCCGTGGCAACCGCGCCACCGCCACATGCGCCGAGCGGGTTTCAATCGGCACGGCCATTTCCGGGATCAGCGTCACGCCGATACCCGCGCCCACCATCTGCACCAGCGTCGACAGCGAACTGGCCTCCATAAGATCACGCGGCACCGAGGGCGACATATTGCAAAACGACAGCGCCTGATCACGAAAACAATGCCCCTCTTCCAGCAACAGCAGTTTCATTTCGCTCAGATGTTCGGGCTTGGGCACCGGCCTTTGTGCGTCCGCCGCCGGGCGGACCAGCACAAAATCTTCGTTAAACAGCGGCATTTCCATCAGCGACGGCTCGGACACAGGCAGCGCGACGATGGCTGTATCAATCTGACCATCGGCCAGATCTTCGATAAGTCGTTGGGTGACCGCCTCGCGCGGGCGAATATCCAGCCCCGGATAAAGCCCTGTCAGGTGCTGCACCAGCCGGGGCAGCAGATAAGGTGCGATCGTGGGGATCACCCCGATCCGCAACCGCCCCACAAGGCCACTTTGCGAGGCGCGGGCCAGATCTCCCAACTCATCGACGCTGCGCAAAATCTCGCGCACACGGGCGGCAAAAGACTCGCCCAGACCAGTGAGGCGAATATCACGGGTGCCGCGCTCGACCAGCGACGCCCCAAGAATTTCCTCCAACTCCTTGATCTGAACGGAAAGCGCGGGCTGCGAGATGGCGCAGGCCTCTGCGGCACGGCCAAAATGGCCTTGCTGGGCTAGCGCTTCGAAATAGCGCAGATGTTTCATGGTCAGACTTTTCATAATCTATGCTTATCACATTAATTAATAAATCCAAATTCCTCTTATTGAAATTCTCTGATACATCACCTGTATATTCGCGAATCCCGCGCTATCGGGGGTGCGACTAAAAGAATTCGCCGCGCACTTCTGCGCTGCGCAGCAAGCCACGTTATCGAAGCAACAAAACAGGAGACGATCATGGACGGCAACGACATGAACACACAGGGCAAATGCCCGGTCATGCACGGCGGCAATACTGCCTCTGGCAACTCCAACATGGAGTGGTGGCCCAACGCTCTGAACCTTGAGATCCTGCATCAGCACGACACCAAGACCAACCCGATGGGCCCTGATTTCGACTATCGCGAAGAGCTGAAAAAGCTTGATGTCGACGCCCTGAAAAAAGACCTGACCGCGCTGATGACCGATAGCCAAGATTGGTGGCCGGCGGACTGGGGCCACTATGGCGGCCTGATGATCCGGATGGCGTGGCACGCCGCGGGCTCGTACCGTCTGGCCGATGGCCGGGGCGGTGGCGGCACCGGCAACCAGCGTTTTGCGCCGCTCAACTCGTGGCCCGACAACACCAACCTCGACAAGGCCCGCCGCCTGCTGTGGCCGATCAAAAAGAAATACGGCAACAAAGTCAGCTGGGCTGACCTGATCCTGTTGGCAGGCAACGTGGCCTATGAAACGATGGGCTTCAAAACCTTTGGCTTCTCGTTTGGCCGCGAAGATATCTGGCACCCCGAGCTTGACACCTACTGGGGCGCGGAAAAGGAATGGTTGGCCCCCTCGGACGAGCGTTACTCGGACGTGGAAAACCCCGCCACCATGGAAAACCCGCTGGCTGCTGTGCAGATGGGCTTGATCTATGTGAACCCCGAAGGCGTGAACGGCACCCCCGATCCGCTGAAAACCGGCGAGCAGGTGCGCGAAACCTTTGCCCGCATGGCGATGGACGACGAAGAAACCGTCGCCCTGACGGCCGGGGGCCACACCGTTGGCAAATGCCACGGCAATGGCGATGCCGAGTTGCTGGGCCCCGAGCCCGAAGCGGCGGATGTCGAAGAGCAGGGCCTTGGCTGGAACAATCACACCAAGCGCGGCGTTGGCCGTGACACTGTGACCAGCGGCATCGAAGGCGCATGGACGACCCACCCCACCAAGTGGGACAATGGCTATTTCCACCTGCTGCTGAACTACGAGTGGGAACTCAAGAAAAGCCCCGCAGGCGCATGGCAGTGGGAGCCCGTGGACATCAAGGAAGAGGACAAGCCGGTTGACGTCGAAGACCCGTCGATCCGCCTCAACCCGATCATGACCGATGCCGACATGGCCATGAAGATGGACCCCAAGTATCGCGAGATTTCCGAGCGGTTCTACAAGAACCCCGAGGCGTTCGACGATGCCTTCGCCCGCGCATGGTTCAAGTTGACCCACCGCGACATGGGCCCGAAAGCCAACTACTTTGGCCCCGAAGTCCCGCAAGAGGATCTGATCTGGCAGGATCCGATCCCGGCCGGGGCGACCGATTACGATGCGGCCGCCATCAAGGCCAAGATCGCGGATAGCGGCTTGTCGCTGTCGGATATGGTCGCAACCGCATGGGACAGTGCCCGCACCTTCCGCGGTTCGGACCTGCGCGGCGGTGCCAATGGCGCGCGCATCCGTCTGGCCCCGCAAAAAGACTGGGAGGGCAACGAGCCCAAGCGTCTGGACCGTGTTCTTGGTGTGCTGGAAGGCATTGCCGCCGACACCGGTGCCAGCGTGGCTGACGTGATCGTTCTGGCCGGTAATGTGGGCGTGGAACAGGCGGCCAAAGCGGCCGGGTTCGACATCGAAGTGCCCTTCGCGCCGGGCCGTGGCGATGCCACGGACGAGATGACCGACGCCGACAGCTTTGACGTTCTGGAACCGCTGGCCGATGGCTATCGCAACTGGTTGAAGAAAGACTATGTGGTGTCCGCCGAAGAAATGATGCTGGACCGTACGCAACTGATGGGCCTGACCGCCCCGGAAATGACCGCTCTGGTTGGCGGCATGCGGGTGATGGGCACCAACTATGGCGGCACCAAGCATGGCGTCTTTACCGACAACGAAGGCGCGCTGACCACCGATTTCTTCGTCAACCTGACCGATATGGCCAACACGTGGAAGCCGGTTGAAAACAACCTCTACGAGATTCGCGACCGCAACAGCGGCGAGGTCAAGTGGACAGCCACGCGCGCCGATCTGGTGTTCGGGTCCAACTCGATCCTGCGGTCCTATGCCGAGGTGTACGCCCAAGACGACAGCAAAGAGAAATTCGTCAAGGATTTCGTTGCCGCTTGGACCAAGGTGATGAACGCCGACCGCTTCGATCTGGCCTGAGGCCAATCCACGCAAACCCGCCCGGTCACTGCGCCGGGCGGGTATTGTGGCACGTGCCTGAATGGCGCTGGCTTTTCATAGCGCCCGGCAAGAAACCGACACCACGCAAACAAAAGGCCCGGCAAGCATGCCGGGCCTTTGCAGTAGATGATGCAGCGCGGAGCTAAGAGCCCTTCAGGGCACCATCACAACAAACAGCCCGTTTCCAAAGAATTATTAGGGAGCGGGCTATAGTCCATGTCGGCTGGGCAAGACGAGGCTGACGTTGGAAACATGAGGCCACCGTCAGCCCCTGGGGTGGCGACCCAAGGCCAGAAACGGCGCACTTTATGTCAGCCAAGCACATCCAACCGGATGACCGAAGCGCCCAGCCTCACCAAATCGCCAGCCCAAGAGAGGGGCTGACGATGGCCGGGCCGCTGCGCGGCTGTTAACCGGCCAGTTCCTCGCATCAATGTCGCGCTTGGGCTCAAAGCGGCCATTGCGCTTCCAGCCCCTTCCTAATGCAAAAGTGCAACATTTACTGCGAAGGCCTGGGCTGATGTGCCGGGCCTTTTTTCATGTCAACGTAAACCGCGCCACATGGCACGATGCCGTGCCCGCAGACAGGCTTGCCTGCGCGACGCCGTGGGCCTATGGGGTGCCCGCTTGGGCTGGCGGTAAAGTGATGATAAACCGGCTGCCCTGCCCTAGTGTCGAGTCAACCTCAAGCGTGCCGCCTGCGCGGGTGATCAGGCGTTGACTGATAGACAGGCCCAGCCCGGTGCCTTCGACCTGTTTGCTGGTGAAAAACGGATCAAAAATCCGTTTTTGCACGTCAGGCGCAATGCCAAGGCCGGTGTCTTGCACGGTGATCGTGACACTGTCGTGGGTGCCCGCCGCACGCACCGTCAGAACGCCACCCTGCGGCATCGCCTGCACGGCGTTCAGGATGAGATTGACCAGCACCTGCTGCAATTCCGTGCGCGACATGCGCACATCGGCCTCGGCTTGCAGATCGGTCACGATCTCGATGCCAGCCGCCTCGGTCTGGTGCCGGGTCAGCACAAGGCAGTCGCGCACCACATCGCCCGCCGCGATGATATTGGACGCATCCGAAAACTCTTCGGGTTTGGCGAATTGCAGCAACTTGGAAACGATGGCACTGATCCGGTAAACCTGATCGTCAATCAGCGCGAATTCGGTGTGCACCTTGTCGGCCTCATCCTCCAGCATGGCGCGGGCTACCTCAAGATTACCCTGAATCACTGCTATGGGATTGTTGATCTCATGCGCGACGCTTGCAGTGATTTCGCCCACGGCGGCCAGTTTCTCAGACATCACCAACTGCTCGGTGGTCAGTTCAAGTTGCTGGTTAGCCGCTTGCAGATCGCGGGTGCGCTCGGCCACCTTGCGTTCAAGGCTTCCGGCCCAGTCACGTAACTGGCGGTCGCGTTCCTGCACCTGATCCAGCAGGGTATCCAGATGCCCGGCCACCTGTGCGATCTCACCGCTATCAGCCTTAGGCGCATTGCGCGCCGACATATCCCCCGCCTCGACCCGTGCAATCGTCTGGGTCATACGTTCCAAGGGCAAGAAAATGCGCCCCGCCCAACGCAGGAATATCGGCACCGAGACCAGCGTGATCAACAGGAAAAACCCCACCGCTGTCACAATGGCATTGGTCTTGGCCGCCTGAAACGGCGTTTCGAGAAAGCCCACATACAGCATGCCCACACGCGCACCATGGCTGTCGGTGATCGGCTCGTAGGCCGAGATATACCAATCATTGACCACAAAGGCGCGATCCAGCCATACCTGCCCTTCATCCAACACCCGTGCGCGCACTTCGGACGAGACACGTGTGCCCAGCGCGCGCACATTTTCAAACAGCCGCACGTTGGTGGACACCCGGACATCCTCAAGAAACAGCGTGGCCGTGCCCTGACTGCCATTGGGCAGGCTTTGCTCGCGGTAGACAAGATCATTGATGGTGTCGATGAAATCGAGGTTCCGATTCAAAAGCCGCCCGCCCACCAAAGCACCCCGCGTGCCGTCAGGCAGGCGCACGGGCGCAGCCGAATGGATGATCATCCCGCGGGTCTCCATGGTGCGGTCTGTGGGCACGGCGGCGCGGGTCTCGACAAGCGGAATCGCGGCACGCCCTGCCAGCCCCGAGGCCAGCGCCTCAAGCTGCGCCGGGCCAAGGATATCGACCGCACTGCGCCAGCGCCCGGCCATGGCATGGCGGATCACCGGCCAGTCACCGGGGGCAAACCCATCGGGGCCTGTGGTGCCATCGGTCAGATACAGAAAATCCAGCCCAAGCTGCATGCGCTGCTGATCCAGCAAGGCCTGTCGCGCCGCGCGATCATCAAGCGCGTCGCGCAGCGCCACCGAGTTGGCCAGCGCCGCCATCCGCTCTCCTGATGAATC
Source organism: Roseovarius sp. (assembly GCA_035269125.1). Classification (GTDB taxonomy): domain Bacteria; phylum Pseudomonadota; class Alphaproteobacteria; order Rhodobacterales; family Rhodobacteraceae; genus Roseovarius. The sequence continues at coordinate 8,731 of DATFJQ010000089.1, read as the reverse complement.
CAGCAGCCGTTGCAGATACTGGTTGGCAATCGTCAGGTCGCCATTGACCTTGGTGATCAGGATATCATCAATCTTGCCCGCCCAGCGCTGCATCGACCCGCCCAGAATCAGCGGCATCAGCACCAGCATTGGCAACAGCGCGATCACCAAAAGCCGGATGCGAACCGACGAAAGCAGGTGTTTCAGCGACAACACGTTTTCAAGGCCTTTGATGGTTCTTTCATTTTGGAAACTTAAAGCCGTGACGTCATTAAATATACCACAATGCGCATCCTTTGGAGTTTGCCTGTTTCGCCAAACCCCTGTCATCGACATCGTATCCGGCACACAAACGCCTGCCAAGTCCGCCCAGTCCGACAGTCATCAGAGCGTCACAAGCGGCGGGCTCAATCCTCGTCGAGCACCTTTTTCGCCACGCGAAAACACTCCAACGCTTGCGGCACACCGCAATAAATGCCGACCACATGAATAATGGCACGGAGTTCATCGCGGCTGACGCCGTTGTTCAGCGCGCCACGGCAATGGGTTTCCCATTCATGCATCTTGCCCAATGCGCCAATCATGGCGAGGTTCATCATCGACCGGGTCTTGGCGTCGATCACGTCATCGCCCCAACCAAAGCCCCAGCACCACGCGGTCATGGCCTCCTGAAAAGGCCGGGTAAAGTCATCGGCTGCCGCCAGGTTCTTGTCCACATACTCGGCCCCCAACGTGGCTTTGCGCTGCTCCAACCCCTTGAGAAACAGGTCTTCGTCGAAGGTGCTCATGCTGGTATCCTTTCACGTTCATCGCGACACACAGTGCCCGCTGGGTTTCTGGGCTCAGAGACGCCTGCCTTGGTCAGTTTCCGCCGCCCGCTCTCGAAGTCAAAAAAACGCGCGCCTGTATATTCGACCATTATGACAGAATTTTTATGCAGCCACCAACAAGTGTGCTTGTGAGAAAGGTAGCACGAGACCGCGCTGGCGTTTGACGTTCGGGAAAAGATCAGCCGCTGAATCTCATGCCCAAGGTAAATGTATAGGTCGGTTTGCTTAGCCCACGCGGCGCGTTCGGAAATCGACCGGCGGCCCGCACCGCACGAAGCGCGGCCTCATCCAGTGCGCTGTGCCCGGACGACCCCGACAGGGAAACACCGCGCAAACTGCCATCCCGGCCAACGGTGATCAGCACCTGCACGGTGCCCGAGGCACCACGCGCGCTACGCGGATAGCGTTTTCGACGTTCAATCTGGCGGCGCACCTGTGCGCCCCATTGTGCGGTCAGGCTTTGCTGCTGACTGGCCGACGGCGTGGCGGCACGTTGCTGGCGCGCCACGCCCGCATCGCCCCCCCCGCCCTGCCCGCTGGCTTTTTGTGCGACACTCGCCCTCGATGTCGCCTTCGGCTTTTCTTGCACCTTGCGTGGCACGGGGGGCTTGGGTCTTGCCTTTGGGCGCGTGTCGGCAGGCTCTTGGCGCGTCTCGCTTACCTTGGGCACGGGCGGCGGTGGCGGTGGCGGCGCGATCATCCCACTTTGATCGGGCAACCTTTCGGGCTGAGGCACCGCAAGCCCCGCGGCTTTTGGGGCTTCGGTGACCGGAGACGCCTCGACCCGCACCTGCGGCATTTTCGGCATTTGCGGGACGGGCACGGCGGCTTGTGGTGCAACAGGCTCGGCAGGTGCATCAGGCACGTCAGGCGGCGTCTCCCATTGCTCGACCATATCGGCAACTGTGGCGGTGGCAGCCTGCAACGAGACCACGGCAGCCCCCTCGTTTCCCGCAGCTTGCACGCCGTCACGGCTTGGGGCGTAAGACGCGACCGCCAGATGCACCCCCACCGCAAGAGCGAGAAAAACAGCAAACTCGACCAAACGTTTCATTTGGCCACCGTGACCAGCCGGATTTCGGCAAATCCTACCTGTGCGATGCGCGGCATGAGCCGCGCCAGCTGCGCGCCCTCCACGCCAGCATCCGCCCGCAAGATCAAGGGCGGCGGCGGCACATCCTGGGAACAGCCACCGGCTGCACAATAAGCATCCTTCGCACCTTGCAGCGCGGCAAGCGCCTCATCCTCGTCAGTTGAATCGCCAAAAGCCAGCGCGCCATCCGGGCCAAGGTATAGCGTGAATTCGCCTTCGGCCTGAACCCCCTCGGCCGTCACTGAGGGTGGGGTGAGCTCGAACGGGTCGGGCGGGGCGATCTGCGCCGTCATCAGAAAGAAAATCAGCAGCAGGAAAACCACGTTGATCATCGGAACGATGCTTTCGGGCGGTCTTCGGCGGGGTGGGTCGTTAAACTGCATTCGGCCTACTCCACCAGCACCAGCGCGCTTAGCCCTGCGTCGCTCAACCGCTGCATCACATCAACCACGCGTTGCAGATCGGCGCCGTCCTTGGCCCGCAGGACAACCGTATCCGACGGCGCCTCTGTCAGGTCCAGCACCTCTGTGGCAAGTGCCGCGCCCTCGACCACCTGCCCGTTGAGCCGTACGCCCTCCGGCAGAATATCGACCAAGCGCGGCGGCCCGGAATAGGCGCCTTCTCCCGCCTGCCCCGCCGCATTCAGCGGCACATGCGTGTCGCCCCCAAAGCGCGACGCCAACATGAAAAACACAAGCAGCAGAAACACCACGTCGATCATCGGCGTCAGGCTGGGTTTGCGGCGCGGTCTTGGATCGTCGAAGGCAAACATCTCACTCTGCCGCTTGTGGCATGGAGGTCGTTTCATCCTGCTCAAGTGGGCGCAGGAAAATCCGCGTTGCCGCATCTTCCATTTCCAGGCGCAGACGATCGACCACGCTTTCGAACCAAGTCAGCGCCATTGCCGCCGGAATAGCCACCGCCATGCCGGCGGCCGTGGTCAACAGCGCTTCCCAGATACCGCCGGCCAGCGTCGCCGGGTCCGCGCGGCTGCCGGCCTCCTGCAAGGCCTGAAACGCCGCGATCATGCCCAGCACAGTGCCCAGAAGCCCCAGAAGCGGCGCGATCGTTGCGATCAGTTCAAGCGGTCGCAGGCCATCCCGGGCCCGCGCGATCAGATTGCGCGCGACCCGCCCGGTTTCCGCTTTTGCGGCATCATCCTCCAGCGTGATATCTTGCCGCGCTGTCATCGCGGTGTGGATCAGGACCGCACGACAGGTTTTCCGGTTCCGCACAAGGCTCAGAGCCGCGTCCTGATCTCCGTCAGACCACAGCGCCACAGCCTTGCGCGCGCGCCGTCCACCCGACCAAGCGCCCATCAACATCAAGCGCCACGCTTTCCAAAGAACAAGCGCCAAGGCGATCATCGACAGCGCCGAAATCGCCCAGATTGCCGGACCACCCAGACGAATGAACTCAAGGACAGTCTCAAGCCTTGAGGAGGCGATCATACCTGTCATGTCAGAAATCCAGTCCACCTTAACCCTCGTTTATGCTTATTACTCTGTGTGGATCGGCCAAATTAACCCACTTTTTTGGTCACTAACATCCGACAAACGAACCCAAGGCCGTCGCCTTGCAGTGCTCCTATCCGATGCCATCCATTAGCAGACCAGCCCGGACTTTGAATGCCTTTTCTCAATTTGTGCAAAGGCGACAGGGCTGATCTAAAAATCCTCTAGTTCAGCCGCAGCGCCGTTGTCACGGAAAAAATCAAAACCCCTTGGACCGCACCGGATCTGTCGTCAGGTTTCCACACGCACCCCAGCGGTGCAAGAGCTTGGGCAAGTTCGGTTTCCAGTTCGACCAGATCGCCACTACGTAGCCACGGCAGCATGACGGGGCGCGGCCTCAGGGAAAGGCGGGTGCCGTCCGACAGCAAATCGTGGGTCAACTGGGGAATATGCGAATTGATCCGACACACAGGCATCGAACCGCCATCGCTCGGGCACGACAAGTGGCGGTCAGGGGAATTATATAAGTCTTTCTTATCGACTGTTTTAATAAGTTATCACACTTGCGACGCGCTGCAATGGTCGCATCACCGGATTGCCGCTAAGGCTTGGGTGACCCGATCCCAAGGCACATATCGCGCCGGCCGTTGAGGCGAGGATTTGCAGACATGCGGACATACATTCTTTCAACCTCGATCCTGATGTGCCTTGCAGCCGCGCCAACCCTTGCCGGCGACATGGCGGTGGCCGAAGCGCAAGGGGCTGGCCGCCACTGCTGATTTCCCGGGCTATGCCTCGCTTTGCGAGCGTGACCGACCGGCTCACTTTGACATTCGGCGCACGCTACACCGAGGATGAACGCTTTGGCGGCAAGCTTACCCCGCGCGCCTATGCGACCTATGCCATCACCGACAGCCTGACTTCGGCGTGCGGCATCTCGACCGGCTATAAAACGTCCGAACTTCGCGAATCCGCAGCCAACTACTATTCCTGCACCGGGGGCAGTTGCCGGCGTGCGGTGGCCCTCGGCAACCCCAATCTCAAGCCCGAGCAATGCACCAGCTACGAGCTGGGCCTGCGGTTCGACATTAGCCCCGCGATGCAATGCAGCAAAGTGAACTTGCCCGCACCATTGGGGCCGATCAATGCGATGATGCCACCTTGGGGCAAGGTCAGGTTGATATCACGCAAGATCTCGGCCTGCCCTGCGCGCAAGCTCAACGAGGAAATACGGATCATGCCCGGACCTTTCTTAGCACGCGCGCAAGGCACAAAAGCCCACCGAGGAATTCGACCCCGACCGCCAAGGTCGATTGCTGGCGCATCAACCGCTTGAAGACGAATTGCCCGCCAACGAGGATGATCGCGCCGATCAGCGCGGCGGCCGGGATCGACACGCCCGAACGAGGCAAACATCGCCTTCTGCACCACGGCGAATTCCGCCGGGTCCAGCAATCGCTGCACCATCGACACCAGCCCACGAAGCATGACGCCCAAAATCACCCCGGTCAGGATCATCCCCGTTACGTCTGCCGCGCTTTGCCGCAAAAGCAGCCCGAACAGCACTGTCGCCGCACCGACCAGCGCCAATGTCTCAAAGCCAAAACGCAGCATGCCCGGGATCTGCGCCAGCCCGCCCCCCAAAAGGTGGCCACAAGTAGCGTCTCCATCAGCACACCGCCCAACAGTGCCACGAATGGCAGGTTGGCGCGCAGGTTGTCTCCACGCCAGCGCGAGACAAGGTTGGGGGCCAAAAGCCCGACAAAAGGAAAGGCTTCAACCGTGACCAGCACCAGCGCAGTCACCGCAGCAACGATGGCCAGTCGCAGCGCCCGCGTGTGGGCATAATCAAGGCCCAGCGACCGCGCTTGTCGCTCGCCTAATCCCTATAGCGTGACCCGGTCCGCTACAGCGTAAAGCACAACGGCCAGCACAGCCACCGCCCACCGCCATTCGTAACGTCCCATCATCACGCCGGAAAACTCGCCCAGCATCCAAATGCCAAGACACTGCATCAGATCAGCCGACCAGGCAAACCAGATCGCCATAGCCCCAAGGATGCCGCCATAGACCAGCCCAACGATGGGCAACAGCATAGGATCTTGCCTTGGCACCCGGTCGGCAAGCGGCAAAAACCCGACCATGCCGACAAGACCCGAGGCCTCGATGCGCGCGCGCCTGATCAAGCAGCCCGTTGCCCCGGATCGTCATGTCGATGGTTGGCGCGAAATCCGAAAGCGCCTGCACTTGCATGGACGAACGCCCGCCCGCCACGATCAAGTCGGGCTGCATCACGGCCAATGCCTCGAAGTCCGGCTTGAAAAGTGTCCCTACGACCTGAGCCTGCACGACAATAGGCAAGAGGCTGTCCAGATAGACCTTGTCAGTCACACCCTCGATGTTGACACAAAGCGCGGTCAGGGTATCAAGCGCAGCGATATCGTAGACGACGCCGGTGTCGGGACTCGCGGGCATGGCCGCCGGGCCGATGGCGGTCGCGATGCTAACGTTCCGCGCCAAGGCCGGAACAGCAAGGATGGTCGCCAGAAGGCCGCCAAGAAGGGTCATACGCACGTGAATGCTCCTCAAGGTGACGCTGCGTGGCTTGATCTAAAGACACGGCTTCGCAATTTGCTAAGACGGTTGAAGGTTCTGCACCCGCTCTGTCTGAGGTGCCCCTAGATTTGCAGACGCGTCGCTTGGTAATTTTGAAACCAAGGAGAAGCGTGCGAGTGATCGCAAAATTGCTTTACGGACGAGTGCAAAAGGGACGCTGTGGAGCAGCGTTGTTGAGCGTGGATATCCGGTTAGCAAGGTGGCAGGGCAGCTTGGGCCGACAGCGCCAATGTCTATGCCGACCGCAAGCCCGCCGACGATTAGTTTCGGCGCGCGCCTTTCATAACCCCAAGTCCGACAAGCCATCATGATCCGTTGGCCTTGGGCCTTGTGGCCAATGAAACAGCCTCTTGGGCTCGGCAATTGCAACATCATTGATCGATGCGTGACGGTGGGTCATGTAGCCCTGCGCGTCGAATTCCCAGTTTTCATTGCCGTGCGCGCGGAACCATTGGCCCGCGGAATCGTGGTATTCATAGCAAAAGCGCACGGCGATGCGATCATCGCCATGTGCCCAGAGTTCCTTGATCAATCGATAGCCATTTTCCACCGACCACTTCCGAACCAAGAAGGCGCGCACCTCATCCCTGCCATTCAGGAATTCTGACCGGTTGCGCCATTTTGTATCCACAGTATAGGCCAGCGCCACCTTTTCAGGATCGCGTGTGTTCCATGCGTCCTCGGCCATGCGAACCTTCTGGACCGCATCAGCATAGGAAAAGGGTGGCACTGGTGCCCGGATCATCGTGACATCACCAAGCGTTGTAGCCCAGGAACTTGCCCGACATTTCGACCTTGACCCGATCCCCCTTGGGGTTTTCAACCCGGGTGATCGACATGTCAAAATCAATCGCCGACATGATGCCGTCGCCAAATTCTTCTTGGATCAGCGCCTTGAGAGTGGGGCCATACACGCCCACGATCTCATAGAAACGGTAGATGCAGGGATCGGTCGGCACGGCCTGTTCCCAGATCTTTGTGGGGCTTTCGGCCAAGACGCTTTCAGCCTCTTGAGGCAGCCCCATGACGCTGACCATCAGCTTGGCTTTTTCCGGCGGAAAGGCGTTCATGCCCATGGCGGCCGAATGCGTCCATACCGGGGACATATCGATCTTTCCGGCGATCTCTTCCCATGTCAGGCCCGCCTGTTTCTTGGCAGACAGGATCATGGCCGTGACATCTTCTTTGGTCATCATGTCAGTCATTGCAAAGTCTTTCATGTTGGTCTCCTCCAGTCTTAGCTATTGACCGCCTTCAAGGCGTGTCGTGTATCTTTGGGGTCACCACTGGTTTCGGTGAGGTCAATTCGAACGGTTTCAGGCGCGTTTGTCTGGCCTGGCTTGGTTGGTTGACCAGCCAGTTCCTTTGATCTTTTGCCTAAGAACTGCACCAGATGGTTGCGGATCGCGTAGTAATTGGGATGTTCCACGATCTCGGTCCGGTTGCGGGGGCGTGGGATCGTGATTTCGACACTTTCGGCAACGCGTGCCTGCGGTCCGTTGGTCATCAGCAGAATACGGTCGGCCAGCAGGATTGCTTCGTCGATGTCATGGGTGATCATGAAAACGGTCTGTTCCATCTGGCCCCAGATTTTCAAAAGCTCGTCCTGAATTGTCCCGCGTGTCAGCGCGTCGAGCGCACCAAATGGCTCGTCCAGCAGCAACAATTTGGGGTGGTTGGCAAAGGCACGCGCGATCGACACCCGCTGGCGCATACCGCCTGACAGCGCACTGGGCTTGCGGTGAATCACATCGCCCTCAAGCCCGACCATGGCCAGGAACTTAGTGGCGTGCTCATCGACCTGCGCCTTGGTCCAGTCGGGGTGCCGCGCCTTGACGCCGAAGGTCACGTTTTTCAGTGTCGTCAGCCATGGCAAGAGCGAGTAGTTCTGAAACACCACGCCCCGGTCAAGGCTGGGCCCTTTGACTTCCTGCCCATCCATGATGACGGCACCGCTGGTCGGATTGGCAAGCCCGGCTAGGATGTTCATGATCGTGGATTTGCCACAGCCCGAATGGCCGAGGATCACCACGAACTCTCCCTTCTCGACCCCGAAGGTGGCGTTTTCGAAAACGGTCAGTTCGCCCCCGGCACCATCGGGAAATCTTTGGGTCAGCATTTCAATGCTTAGATACGGTTTCATGGATCTTCCTTTATTCGGCGTAGGTCACGCGGCGCTGCAGCAGGCCGAACATGGCATCCAGCAGCATGCCCACCACGCCAATCATGAGGATGGAGAAAACGACGGAGGTCAGATCAAGGTTGTTCCATTCGTTCCAGACGTAGTAGCCAATCCCGGTCCCACCGACGAGCATCTCGGCCGCGACAATCACCAGCCAGGCGATCCCGATTGAAATCCGCATGCCGGTGACAATCGTTGGAGCAGCGGCAGGCAGAATCACGGTAAAGGCCGTCTTGATGGGTCCAAGCTCATGTGTTCGGGCAACATTCACCCAGTCTTCGCGCACCGCCGCTACGCCAAAGGCCGTATTGATCAGCATCGGCCAGATCGAGCAGATGAAAATCACAAAGATCGCCGAGGCCTCGCTGTCGCCGATGATGAACAAGGCAAGCGGCATCCACGCCAAGGGCGAAATCGGCCGCAGCACCTGAATGAACGGGTTGAAGGCCCTATAGGCCACCTGGGACATCCCGATGAGAAACCCAAACGGAATGGCGATCAATGCGGCCATGACATAGCCGGTCAGAACGCGGTAGATCGAATATCCGATCTGAATGCCAATGCCCTTGTCATTGGG
>DATFJQ010000088.1:0-19568 GCA_035269125.1 Roseovarius sp. | reverse complement strand
CGGCCGCCTCGCACCTGTCGATGGAGTTCGATCTCAAGGGGCCGACCTTCACGGTGTCCACAGCCTGCGCCTCGTCCAATCACGCGATGGCGCAGGCGTTTCAGATGGTGCATGGTGGCATGACCCCGGTGATGATCACCGGCGGATCGGAATCGATGCTGTGCTTTGGTGGCGTCAAGGCATGGGAAGGTTTGCGCGTCATGTCGCGCGATGCCTGCCGCCCGTTCTCGGCCAACCGCAATGGCATGGTGCAGGGCGAAGGGGCAGGGGTGTTCGTGTTCGAAGACTATGATCACGCCCGCGCCCGCGGGGCCGAGATTTTGGCCGAAGTTGCGGGATATGCGATGTCGTCGGATGCAGCCGATATTGTGATGCCCTCAAAACAGGGCGCGTCGCGGGCCATCAAGGGTGCATTGTCGGATTCACGGCTGAACACCACCGATGTGGGCTATATCAACGCCCATGGCACCGGCACAGCGGCCAATGACAAAACCGAAAGCGCGGCGGTGGCCGATGTGTTCGGCGCCCATGCCGACCGGTTGATGATTTCCTCGACCAAGTCCATGCACGGGCACTTGATCGGTGGCACCGGGGCGGTGGAACTGTTGGCCTGTATCATGGCCGTGCGCGACGGGATCATCGCGCCCACGATCGGCTATGAAGAACCCGACCCGGAATGCGCACTGGACGTGGTGCCAAACGCGGCGCGCGAGGCCAAAGTCAACGTGGCATTGTCCAACGCTTTTGCCTTTGGCGGGCTAAACGCGGTTCTGGCGCTAAAACGGTTCGCCTGATCGACAGGCCCAAAACGCAAACGGCGCCGCGTGTTGTCCACGCCGCGCCGCTTTGGTTGTGAGTTGATCGCTATTTCTTAGTTCTCGACGATCGATACGTTGTCATAAGCGGCGGTAAACCCGCTCAAAGATGCCTCGATGTTCAGGGTTTGATCGGGGGCCTGTGCTGGAACCAGTTGCAGGTTCGCGGTGGCCCCGGCCTTGAACCCGTTGATATCAGCTTGGGTCAGGCCGATGCGGGCAAAGCAGCCCACCATTGAACAAAAAGAATATGTATAGGTCTTGGCAGGGCCACCATCGACCGAAATGCGCAATTCTTCGGTCAGCAAGGTGCCAAGCGGCACGACAATTGTTGCGCCCGCGACAGCCTTGGAGCCCTCGGGCAGACGAAACAAGCTGAATTCAGCAATGGGATTGCCGGCCTCTTCGGTCAGAAGCTGATACATCTGGCAGGGGTCTTCCCCGGCTTCGGTCCGGAAACATTTCAGCTGCCAGTCGCCATACTCTTCCTTGATATAGGTTGGATCTTCTTGGTTCTGGCGCCCCATATCCAGCAGGTCCTCGGCGGCTTGCGCCTCGGTCTGCGCATCGCTGGTTTCGGCGGCGGTATCATCGGTGTTCGTGGTTGCGGGCTCTTCGGTTGCGGTTTGTGCGTCCGCTGCGGCATCGCCACCTGTGTCGTCTTGTGCGTGCAATGCTGTTCCAAGGCCAAGAAGGGCCACCAAAGGCAAAGTCGAAAGAAGTCTTGGCATATGATCCCCATGCAATGACTGACTGTGTGTTGCTTCGCGCTCTAACATGGCGCGTGGCATGTGTCAGGATAAAACAGAACGACGGGGCAGGGTGCAAGGCGGAAATCCGCCATTGATCGCGCCACACGAACGCGTTTTCGATCAAAAGGATCACTGACAAATTGTCTGGAGTGTCGCCGAAAAACAGAAAAGAGACCTCACGGCCTCTTTTCCTTCGTATCTCCCTGTCGGACTGGCCGACTTAGTAATTAACCGAACGCTAGGGCAGTTATCACTATCCGTCAACAGGCTAACTGCGCCGGAATTGCACAAAAAAACGCCGCGCCCGAAGGCGCGGCCAGTCTGACAGGGAGGAAGTGCCCCCCGACCCAAGAGGACATGACGGGTCGCAAGGCAATTTCAGTATGGCGTCAATTGGTTAAGTTTGTATGTTCACGGCGTCACAGGAACATACCGGAGGGCAGGGCACGTGAACAAAACGATTTTCATCGGTGGCGGGGGCAAAGACTATGGCACCCAACAAAACCTTGCCTTGAACTATGCCAACCGGCACGGCCTGATCGCGGGGGCCACCGGGACAGGCAAAACCGTGACCTTGCAAATTCTGGCCGAAGGGTTTTCTGCGGCTGGCGTTCCGGTCTTCCTGTCCGACGTCAAAGGCGATTTGTCGGGCTTGGCCTGCGCGGGCAGCGCGGATTTCAAACTGCACAAGGCCTTCACGGATCGCGCCGCAACCATCGGCTTTGACGATTATAGCTATGCGGCCTTTCCGGTGACGTTTTGGGATCTGTTCGGGGACCAAGGCCATCCGGTGCGCACGACCCTGGCCGAAATGGGGCCTTTGCTCCTCAGCCGTTTGATGGACTTGTCCGAAGCACAGGAAGGCATTCTGAACATTGCCTTCCGGGTGGCCGATGAACAGGGCATGCCGCTTTTGGACCTTAAGGACTTACAAGCGCTTTTGGTCTGGGTTGGTGAAAACCGGGGCGAATTGTCGCTGCGCTATGGAAATGTCTCACCGCAATCAGTTGGGGCGATCCAGCGTCGCCTTCTGGTGCTGGAAAATCAGGGCGCGTCGGACTTTTTCGGGGAACCCGCGCTTGAACTGGCCGATATGATGCAAACCGACCCGGACGGGCGCGGGCGGATCAATATTCTGGCCGCCGACAAATTGATGAACTCGCCGCGCCTTTACGCCACGTTCTTGCTGTGGCTGTTGTCGGAGCTGTTCGAAGAACTGCCCGAAGTGGGCGACCCGGATAAACCCAAGCTGGTGTTTTTCTTTGATGAGGCGCACCTTTTGTTTGACGACGCGCCGGATGCCCTTGTTGACAAGGTTGAACAGGTGGCACGGTTGATACGATCCAAGGGGGTGGGTGTGTATTTCATCACTCAAAACCCCGATGACGTGCCCGAAGATATCCTTGGGCAGTTGGGCAATCGCGTGCAACATGCCTTGCGCGCCTTTACGGCGCGCGACCGTCGGGCGTTGAAACGCGCGGCCGAAACCTACCGGCCCAATCCGCGCTTTGAGACGGTAGACGCGATCCGCGATGTCGGCGTGGGCGAGGCCGTGACATCACTGCTTGAGGACAAGGGCGTGCCGGGTGTCGTCGAACGCACACTCATTCGCCCGCCATCATCGAAATTGGGCCCGATTGACGAACCCACCCGACAGCAGGTCATGTCCACGTCTCCTGTGGCAGGCAAATACGAAACCCTTCTGGATCGTGACTCGGCGTATGAGATACTGGCTCGCCGCGCCGCCGAGGCTGCGGCACAGGCAGAACAGGCCGAACGCGCCGCCGAAGAGCAGGCGGTTGCGGACCGTGAATTCAATGCCGCGCGCCGCTATTCCGGCAAACGCGTCAGCCGCTCGACCTCGCGTGGCGCATCCGACGCGGAGAGTGGATTGGCAGGCTCGATCGGCAAGGCGCTTGCGGGTGTGGTGATGAAAGAGCTGAAAGGCACGACAGGCAAACGCATCGTGCGCGGGATATTGGGCGGTCTGTTCAAGGGGCGTTGATCCCTACGTTGGCGGCCAAGGCGTTTCAAAACGCCTTGGTCCCGGCATTCAACGGCGCGGCGTTCATCGACCGTCATGCGACTTACAACGCTTTCAAATCCGCAAGCAGGGCCGATGACATGCGCCGCGCACGGCGGATGCGCGAGTCTGACAGGGCAGGGGTTTCGACCCGGATCAGCGCCTCAACCCCCAGCATGAAGGGCATGATCACCTGCCGCTCGGTGTTGCTCATGCAAAATCGGTCGGCAAAAGCGTTCAGCCCCACCCGGTCAACGCCCAGATACCGCTGACCCGACGGGATCATGCCACGCCGCCCCATATGCATCAGGAACCGCGCGATATCCTTGTAAATCGGGGTGCGTGCCGATCCGCCCGTATCAATGCCGGTCAACGTGTCGTTCAAGGCAATCAGATTGTTGGGGTGATAATCGCCATGGCTGATCGCCACACGCCATTCCAGCCCCTCTAGACGCTGTGCCAAACGCTCAAGCTGGCTCAGAATGTCCATTTCCAGGGACTTCAAGGCTCTAAAGGGCTGTTTGCCCGCGCCGCGTGCGGCGCGTTGCAGCCAACCGGCATGGCCCGAAGACCCCCAGCTCTCAGTACTTTCGGTGTAGCGTCGCAACCATTGTGCCGCCGGGTCCAGCCATGCCGCACGATCCTGCGTCGGGGCCTTCCACAGCAATTGCAGCAGCGGCGTGCCGGGCAGCTCTTCCACCGCGATCATCCCATGCGGCGCCGAATGATACAGCGGTTCACATACTTTGTAGCGCCCGGTGCTCATCTCGGGCCAGATGCGCTGCAACTCGTCCCATTCGCGCGTGGCAGCCGTCTGTTGTCCGGACAAAAAGATGCGCCAAATGCAGGCCCGTCCGCCGACATGACCCCGGCAAATGGCCCTTTGACCGGGGACCAATCGCAAAAGGTCATCCAGATCGGCCCCATGCAGCGCCGGATCGTCGTGTCGGGCCGCCTCAAAGCGTTCCGTCACCCCCATAAGGGCGTCGAAGTCGGGCAGGTTTGACGGCACGCGCGATTTTGTCATGTCCTGACAATCCAGTAGCCCCGCAACCACGTCAACCGAATTGAACCCGCCCGACAGCCCGGATAAGGTATGCGCATATTCCTTAAGCTGGCAGGGCGCGCTGATGACCGAAACCGATGTAAACGAGATGTCCTTCGAACAAGCAATGAAAGAACTGGAGCAAGTCGTGGGCCAGTTGGAGCGCGGCGATGTGGCGTTAGAAGACTCAATTGCGCTGTATGAACGCGGAGCCAAGCTCAAAAAACGCTGCGAAGCCAAGCTGAAAGAGGCCGAAGAAAAAGTGGCGGCTATTACTTTGGACGGCGACGGCACGCCCACAGGCACCACCCCGGTCGATGCGGAATAACGTGCGATAATGGCAAATTTTACTGCAGCGCCTGCGCTTGACCGACAAGACGACCTGACGCTGCGCGGCTTCGATGCCGCCCTGTCGCGGACACAAAGCCTGATGATGGCTGCGAAACGAGACCTCTTGGGAACATCCCAAGACGGACTGACCCAAGCCATGCACTACGCGCTGTCGGGCGGCAAAGCCTTGCGGGCGTTTCTGGTGCTGGAATCGGCACGTATGAATGGCGTAAGCTCGCCCATGGCGCTGCCCTCGGCATTGGCCATTGAATGTATCCATGCTTATTCACTGATCCATGACGATCTGCCCTGCATGGATGACGATGATCTGCGGCGGGGGCAGCCGACCGTGCATCGCAAGTGGAACGAGCATACCGCCGTGCTGGCGGGCGATGCCCTGCAAACTTTGGCGTTTGAGCTTGTGGCGCATCCTACAGGCACGGCCCCCGCAACACAGGTTGAACTGGTGCACAGCCTTGCCATTGCCGCGGGCCACCGCGGCATGGTTGGCGGCCAGATGATGGATATTGCCGCCGAAACCCGTGACACACCCTATAGCCTTGACCAGATCAAACAGGTTCAACACGGAAAAACCGGCGCTTTGATACGGTGGTCGGCCACCGCAGGCGCGGTTTTGGCTCAAGCCGATCCGGCGCGCAGGCAGGCCTTGGATCGTTACGGCGAATGTCTGGGGCTGGCCTTCCAAATCTGGGATGATGTGCTGGATATCGAAGGCGACGCGCAGGCCATGGGCAAGGCGGTTGGCAAAGATGCTGACCGGGGCAAAGCCACCTTCGTCAGCCATCTTGGGCTGTCAGGGGCCAAGGATTATGCCACGGATCTCGTGAATCAGGCTTGCACCGCCCTAGATATATATGAAGAGCAGGGCGATTGCTTGCGCGAGGCCGCCCGCTTCGTTATCTCGCGCACCAGCTGAGTATCGCCCCAAGGAGGGCACACGCCACCATGTCCACCCGTCCACAAACCCCGCTGTTGGATCACATCGGCAGCCCCGCCGACCTGAAACCTTTGTCTGACGGGGAATTGACCCAACTGGCCCATGAACTGCGCGCCGAGACTATCGCCGCCGTGTCAGAAACTGGTGGGCATTTGGGTGCGGGCCTTGGCGTTGTGGAATTGACGGTGGCCCTGCATGCGGTGTTCGAGGCCCCGCGAGACAAGATTATTTGGGATGTCAGCCACCAGTCTTATCCTCACAAGATCATAACTGGACGGCGTGACCGGATGCGCACCCTGCGGCAAAAGGAGGGGCTGTCGGGTTTCACTAAACGCTCCGAATCCCCCTACGATCCGTTCGGCGCGGCGCATAGCTCGACCTCGATCAGTGCCGCGCTTGGCTTTGCTGTCGCCCGTGATCTGGGCGGGGCCAGCCCAACCGGCCACGGTGATGCGATTGCCGTGATCGGTGACGGCGCGATGTCGGCGGGTATGGCGTTTGAAGCGCTCAATCATGCGGGTCACCTGAAGAAACGGCTGATCGTCATTCTCAACGACAATGAAATGTCCATCGCGCCGCCGGTGGGGGCGTTGTCGTCTTATCTGTCGCGGCTGTATGCCGGTGAGCCATTTCAGGAATTCAAGGCCGCCGCCAAAGGCGCAGTGTCGCTATTGCCGCCGCCGTTCCAAGAAGGGGCCAAGCGTGCCAAGGATATGCTCAAGGGGATGACCGTAGGCGGCACCTTGTTCGAAGAATTGGGGTTCAGTTACCTTGGCCCAATCGACGGCCACGACATGGACCAACTGCTGCCAGTGCTGCGCACGGTTCAGGCGCGCGCCACCGGGCCGACGCTGATCCACGTGATCACCAAAAAGGGCAAGGGATACGCCCCGGCGGAAACCCGCCGCGATGGCGGCCATGCCACGGCCAAGTTTGATATGGCCACTGGCGAGCAGAAAAAGGCTCCCTCGAACGCGCCCAGCTACACCCGCGTCTTTGCCGAGGCACTGCTGGATCATGCCGGACAGGACGACAAGATTTGTGCGATCACCGCCGCCATGCCCGATGGCACCGGGCTGGATCTGTTCGATAAACGCTATCCGTCGCGCTGCTTTGACGTGGGCATTGCCGAACAACACGCCGTCACCTTCGCCGCCGGTCTGGCCGCAGGCGGGATGAAGCCGTTCTGCGCGCTTTATTCAACCTTCCTGCAACGCGGTTACGATCAAGTGGTGCACGATGTAGCGATTCAGCGCCTGCCGGTGCGCTTTGCGATTGATCGCGCGGGGCTGGTCGGCGCCGATGGCCCAACCCATGCGGGCGCCTTCGATGTGGCCTATCTGGCCAATCTGCCCGGCTTTACCGTCATGGCCGCCGCTGATGAGGCCGAGTTGAAGCACATGGTCGCCACCGCCGTGGCGCATGACGATGGGCCGATTGCCTTCCGCTATCCGCGCGGCGAAGGCGAAGGCGTTGAGATGCCCGCGCACGGCAAGGTTCTGGAACTGGGCAAGGGTCGCATGATCCAAGACGGGGGGCGCGTGGCGCTCTTGTCCTTTGGAACCCGGTTGGGCGAGGTGATGAAAGCCTCCGAAGGGCTACGCGCGCGCGGCATCACGCCCACTGTGGCCGATGCGCGGTTTGCCAAGCCGCTGGACGCCGGGTTGATCTTGGACCTCGCCGCCAATCACGAGGCGCTGATCACCATCGAAGAGGGCGCGATTGGCGGCTTTGGCAGCCATGTGGCGCAGCTTCTGGCCGACCATGGCGTGTTTGATCACGGGTTGAAATTCCGCTCCATGGTGCTGCCCGATATCTTCATTGATCAGGCCAGCCCCGCCGATATGTATGCTGTCGCAGGCCTGAACGCCGCCGATATCGAGGCCAAGGTGCTCGATACTCTGGGAATCGCTAGGTTGGGATCGCAACGCGCCTAACATGGGCCAAGCCCCAGCTTTAGCCGGTTGATCGGGACGCAAACCATCCCATCTGATAAGGTGCCCACATGAATTGCCTTGTCGGAGACCCGCTTTGCCCCGCCTTATCGCATTCCTGCTCGCTTTGATCATCCTGTCCACACCGGTTCAGGCACAGAGAATCGAGCCTGTTGTCGAGGGTTTGAATGCGCCCTGGTCCTTTGGCTTTCTGCCCGATGGCAGCGTCCTGATCACCGAACGCTCGAGGCGTCTACTGCGCTATGATGACGAGGGGCTGCACCCGATTGGTGGGCTTGGCCCAATCGCTGCGCAGGGGCAGGGCGGTCTGCTTGATCTTCTGGTGCCGCGCGATTTCGCCGACAGCCGCACATTGTTTTTCAGCCATGCCGTGCCACAAGCCGGCGGGCAGGCGGGCACCGCCGTGGCCCGCGCACAACTGTCTGCCGAAAGCCAAACCCTGACCGGCTGGCAGGTGATCTGGCAAATGCAGCCCGGCTCGTCAGGGGGGCGGCATTTCGGCTCGCGTCTGGTCGAATCCCCCGATGGTCACCTCTTTGTTACAACTGGCGACCGGGGCGATCGCCCCTCGGCACAGGACTTAAGCCGCGAAAATGGATCGGTGCTGCGGATCACCCGCGATGGCGCCGTGCCTGCCGACAATCCTTTTCTCGACACGCCCGGTGCCCGGCCTGAAATTTGGTCCTATGGTCACCGCAACCTGCAAGGTGCGACATTGGACCTGTCGGGGCGCCTTTGGGGCGTTGAACATGGTGCGCGCGGCGGCGACGAGGTGAACCGCATCACCGCCGGGGCCAATTACGGCTGGCCAGTGATTTCATACGGCACGCATTACTCGGGTGCGAAAATAGGCGAGGGCACATCGAAACCCGGCATGGAACAACCCGAATTTTACTGGGATCCCTCCATCGCGCCCTCAGGCATGATGATCTATTCCGGCGCGCTCTGGCCCGACTGGCGCGGTGATATCTTCGTGGGAAGCCTGAAGTTTGACTATATGTCCCGCCTCAGCGGTGAACCCCTGCGCGAGGTGGCACAGATTAGCACACCCAACACGCTGCGCGTGCGCGACATCCGCGAAGGCCCGGACGGGGCGATCTGGTTCCTGTCGGTCGGCCACGGCACGCTCTATCGCATGACGCCGCAGTAACCGCGCCCCACTACCTTCATTGTTCCCAAAATACTCCGGGGGAGTCGCGGCGTGCCGCGACGGGGGCAGCGCCCCCGAAATCCCAACGGCCCTCAAACCGACAGGCGGTTGGATTGGGTGCCGCGCTCGCGATAGGGGGTCGTGTTGTAATGCGCCCGGTAGCACTTGGAAAAATGCGAGGGCGAGGCAAATCCACAGGCCAGCGCGACATTGATGACCGTCATATCGGTCTGCATCAACAGGTTGCGCGCTTTTTGCAGGCGCAATTCCATATAATAACGCTTGGGACTGCGGTTCAGATAGCGCCGGAACAGCCGCTCAAGCTGCCGGGTGGACATGCCCACATCTTTCGCCAGAACCGACGGGCTGATCGGCTCTTCAATATTGGCTTCCATCATCTGGATCACTTGGCTCAGCTTCGGGTGCCGCACGCCAATCCGGGTGGGCACGCTCAGCCGTTGGGTGTCCTGATCGGTGCGGATCGACGAATAGATCAACTGATCGGCCACCGCATTGGCCAGTTTCTCTCCATGATCATCGGCGATCAGCTTCAAAAACAGATCAATCGAAGACGTGCCGCCCGCCGTGCTCATTCGGCTGCCGTCGATCACAAAGACAGATTTTGTCAGTTCCACCTCATCGAATTCTTCAAGAAAACTGTCGTGATTTTCCCAATGCGTGGTGGCGCGCTTGCCGTCCAGCAGACCGGCGCGGGCCAGCGTGTAGGCCGCCGTGCACAGGCCCGCCACTTTCAACCCGCGGCGGGTTTCACGCCGGATCCAGTTCAGCAAACGCTTGGTGGTCGCGCGTTGCACATCCGCACCGCCGCATAACACGATCGTGTCATCGCGGCTCAATTCCTCCAACCCCATTTCAAGTTCAAACACGGCGCCCGCCGAACAGGCAATCCGGCCATCTTCCGTGTCCCCGGCCAGCTTCCAGGTGTAAAGCTCTTGATCGGACATGCGGTTGGCGATGCGCAAGCTGTCAATCGCGGCCGCGAAACTCAGCAGTGTGAAGTTCTCAAGCAAGACAAAGATAAACCGGCGCGGGGCGGATGGTGCGTCAATCGAAATGGTCGGTGTCGTGGGCTTCATGGTCGTTCGGCTTTCATTACGCGCATGGCGCGTGGTGCGACGTTACGCGCGATTCTATTTTTTGACAAAAGTCAGACCGGCGCTTTTGCGTCAAGAGCCGCAAATCATATATGGTATCCCAACACACGGTTTTGTATAGCAATGGTTCCGAAGCCTCATATCCCGGAGACAGATCAATGACGACGACATGGCAGAAATCCGACTGGCGCGCCAAACCGCGGGTCCAGATGCCGGACTACACCGATCCCGCCGCCTTGGCCGAGGTCGAGGCCCGTTTGTCGCAATATCCCCCGCTTGTCTTTGCCGGTGAGGCGCGCAGGCTCAAGCGTGAGCTTGGCGCGGCGTCGCGCGGTGAGGCTTTTTTGCTGCAAGGCGGCGATTGCGCTGAAAGTTTCGATCAGTTTTCCGCGGACGCGATCCGCGACACCTTCAAGGTGATGCTTCAAATGGCCATGGTGCTGACCTATGGCGCCAAGGTGCCCGTGGTGAAGGTGGGCCGCATGGCGGGCCAGTTCGCCAAACCGCGCAGCGCGCCCACGGAAACCGTCGATGGTGTGGAACTGCCCAGCTACCGCGGTGATATCATCAACGAACTGGCCTTCACCCCTGAGGCCCGTATTCCCGATCCCTCCAAGATGCTGCAAGCCTACACGCAGGCCGCCGCCACGCTGAACTTGTTGCGTGCGTTCTCGACCGGCGGCTTTGCCGATATCAACCGGGTGCATTCATGGACGCTTGGCTTTACCGATGATGAAAAGGCCGCCAAATACCGTGAAATGGCCAGCCGGATTCAGGATACGCTTGATTTCATGGCCGCTGCGGGCATGACAGCCGAAACCCAACACGAATTGGGAAGCGTCGATTTCTACACCAGCCACGAAGCGCTGCTTTTGGAATACGAAGAGGCGCTGACGCGGCTTGATTCCACATCGGGCAAGTGGCTGGCCGGGTCGGGCCATATGATCTGGATCGGCGATCGCACGCGCCAGCCCGATGGCGCGCATGTCGAATTTGCCCGTGGCGTTATGAACCCCATTGGCCTGAAATGCGGCCCGTCAATGGAACCCGACGACCTCAAGCGTCTGATGGCCACGCTCAACCCCGAAAACGAGGCCGGGCGCCTGACGCTGATCGCGCGCTTTGGGGCGGGCAAGGTGGGCGATCACCTGCCGCGTCTGATCCGCACCGTCGAATCCGAGGGCGCGAATGTGGTCTGGGTCTGTGATCCGATGCATGGCAACACCATCAAATCGGCCACTGGCTACAAAACGCGGCCGTTTGAATCGGTGCTGCGGGAAGTGCAGGACTTCTTTGCCATCCACCGCGCCGAAGGCACAATCCCCGGCGGCGTGCATTTCGAGATGACCGGCCAAGATGTCACCGAATGCACCGGCGGGATGCGTGCGCTGAGCGATGAAAATCTGTCTGACCGCTATCACAGCGCCTGCGATCCGCGCCTCAATGCCAGCCAATCGCTGGAACTGGCCTTTTTGGTCGCAGAAGAGCTGTCGAACCTGCGCAACAGCCGTCAGGCCGCCCAAGCGGTCTGATCCGGCTGTTGGGCCACGACACAAACAAAAAGGGGCCAAGCGGCCCCTTTTTTTTATAATGTTGAACGCTGTCAGTCAGATTTCACCAGCCGCAAATACGATCTTTCGCTGCGCGACGGTGTCTCTGCGTTGCGCTCTGGTGCTTGTGTTTGGGGCGCATTGGGCCGTGTCGACGCTGTGAAACCCGCCGCTGACAGCCCGTGCGACGGCATGTCGATCACGCTGACCGTGCTGCGGGTGATGGCGAATCGGCACGGGGTGCGTCCCATGGGTCCATCCGTCACCAAACAGCCCAAAGCGCGCGAGATATCCCCCAAATCGCTGCGCAACGGCATCAAAACCATGCGCCCCGTCAAAGGCGCTATGCCGGGTCGGGATTCGGCGGCCAGTTCCAGCTCGAGCGTTGCGGGCGCGTCGAACAGATCGACCAACAGATCGGCCAGCCGGTCACGATGGGCGGGCAAGAGGAAACTGCTCAACGGCATGCCGCGCACCTCCATGCCCATCAGATCGGTCAGGTGATTGCCGGCGATCCGCAAGCGCGCCAAACCGGGCGCGATCCGTTCGGCCACAAAAGCCTCGGCCAAAAGCGGCTCGATCCCGCGCGGATCAATGTCCGAGCGGCGCGGCACATCGCCATCCTTGCGCAGCGCGCTCCAATACCGGCGGAACGCCGCGATATCGCGGGGGCGCAAGACGCGCGCCTGCGGGGCCCAACCGTTCATATTGTTAAAATCCTTGATCATCCGCTCACCTGATACTCGTGTTCACATCAACTGTGTCTTTGCCCGGAGCGGCGCCGCTCGCGCCACATCCTCGACACAATTTGCCACAATTCAGTCGGGTTTTGTCTAAAATTCCGCACAAATGGTTAACTCTGGGCAGTGCGACCGAGCGGAACCGCAACACTTGTCACCACAAGGCCGGTTGGCTAGGACAAGACGGGCAACCGACCGGCGCTACCAAAAGGGGATACCGCGTGCTTCATTCTATGACGGCCTTCGCCTCGGCCACGGGAACCTGTCAGGGTTATGGCTGGACATGGGATTTACGCAGTGTGAACGGCAAGGGTCTGGACCTGCGGCTGCGCGTGCCGGATTGGATCGACGGGCTTGAGGCCGCGATCCGCGCGCGGCTTGGCAAGGCGATGACGCGCGGCAATGTCAACCTGACGCTCCGGGTTCAAAGCGAGGACAGGGCCGGACAATTGACCCTGAACACGGCCCAGCTTGAAGATATCCTGACCGCCATGGCGCAGGTCGAGGCCCGCGCGATGGACGCGGGCGTGACGCTGGCTCCGGCCACTGCCGCAGACCTGTTGGCCATGCGCGGCGTGTTGGACACGGCAAGCGGCGGGCAAGACACCACCGCCTTGCGCGACGCGCTGCTGAACGATCTTGAGACCCTGCTGGCCAGCTTTCTGGAGATGCGCAAAGGTGAAGGCGCGGCGTTGTTCACGGTGCTGTCAGATCAGCTGGGCCAGATCGCAACCCTGACGGATCAAGCGGCGCAGGCGGCGCTTGCAAGGCAGGCCCAGATGGCTGACACGATGCGCAGCCAACTGGCCCGCGTGACCGAAAATAGCGATGCGGTGTCGCCCGACCGGATCGCCCAAGAACTGGCCGTGATCGCGGTGAAATCCGACGTAACCGAAGAGATTGACCGTCTGCGCGCCCATGTCATAGCCGCGCGCGAATTGCTGGCGCAGGGCGGGCCGGTAGGGCGCAAACTGGATTTCCTGACACAAGAGTTCAACCGCGAGGCCAACACCCTGTGTTCCAAGGCCCAAAACACGGCGCTGAGCGGCATCGGGTTGGAGTTGAAAGCCGTGATAGATCAGATGCGCGAACAGGTGCAAAACGTCGAATAAGCGGCAACCGTCGCACGGGCGGGGGGCCAGCCCCCCGCGCCCCCCGGAGTATTTCGGGAACAATGAAAACAAGGGACAGACATATGACAGACCGCCGTGGCCTATTGATCATTCTCAGCTCGCCGTCTGGGGCGGGCAAGTCCACGCTGACGCGGCGGTTGCGCGATTGGGATCCGACGCTTGGATTTTCGGTGTCGGCCACCACCCGGACCCCGCGCGAGGGTGAGGTGGACGGCACCGACTATCACTTCATGAGCCAGTCCGAGTTTCAGGGGCAGGTCGCGAATGGCGACATGTTGGAACATGCCCATGTGTTCGGCAATTTCTACGGCTCGCCGCGCGGCCCGGTGCAGCATGCCATCGATAGCGGGCGTGACGTTTTGTTCGATATCGACTGGCAGGGCGCGCAGCAAATTCAGAATTCGGGCCTAGGGCCCCACACATTGTCGATTTTCATTCTGCCGCCGTCGATCCGCGAATTGCACCGTCGTTTGGTGACACGCGGGCAGGACAGCGACGAGGTGATCGCCAAGCGCATGCGCAAAAGTTGGGACGAGATCAGCCATTGGGCCGAATATGACTATGTCCTGATCAACGACGATCTGGACGCCACGTTTGAGCGGTTGAAAATCGTGGTGCAGGCGGCGCGGCTGAAGCGCATCCAGCAGCCGGGCTTGAATGCCCATGTCAAACAGCTTCATCAGGAATTCGAGGACACGCTATGACGCTTTATTCGCTTGACGGCCATGCGCCGCAGATCGCCGCCGACACTTGGATCGCGCCGGATGCCAATCTGATCGGGCGCATTGTGGTAGAGCCGGCGGCGTCGGTCTGGTTTGGCTGCACCTTGCGCGGCGACAACGAAGAGATCGTGATCGGTCAGGGCAGTAACGTGCAGGAAAACTGCATCATGCATACCGATATGGGCTTTCCGCTGATCATTGGCGCAGGCTGCACCATCGGTCACAAGGCGATGCTGCATGGCTGCACCATCGGTGAAAATTCCCTGATCGGAATGGGGGCCACGGTGCTGAACGGCGCGGTGATCGGGCGCAATTGCCTGATCGGGGCTGGGGCGCTGATCACCGAAGGCAAGGAAATTCCCGATGGCAGCCTTGTCATGGGCGCGCCGGGCAAGGTGGTGCGACACTTGGACGATACGGCGATTGATGGCTTGCGCGCCTCGGCGCTGCATTACCAGCACAACATGCGCCGCTTTCGTGACGGGTTGACCCGTATCCAAGGGGCATGACCGAAGGCAATATCTCGACCCTGTTACAGGCGATCCCGCTGCCAGCGGTTTTTATTGGCCGGGGTGAGCGCATTCTGGGGGCCAATACTCAGGCGCTGACGCTTTTGGGTCAAAAGATTATCGGGCGGCATTTCATCACTGCGTTGCGCCAGCCCACCGTGCTGGACGCGATCGAAGGCACATTGCGCGACGCCAAGCCGCGTGAAACCCGGTATCTGGGCAGCGACGGGGCGCAAGATACCAGTTTCGTGGTCAGCGTCAGCAAAGTGGAAACCGATTTGGGCCAAGGTGCGCTGGTCTGTTTTGAGGACGTGACCCATCTGGAACAAGCCGGCCAGATGCGGCGCGATTTTGTGGCCAATGTCAGCCACGAACTGCGCACGCCGCTGACCGCGCTGATGGGATTTATCGAAACGCTGCAAGGCCCAGCCAAGGGCGATCTGGCCGCGACAGAACGGTTTCTGGCAATCATGATGGCCGAGGCACAGCGGATGGAGCGGCTGGTGCGGGATCTGTTGTCGCTCAGCCGGGTCGAGGCGGAAGAACGCGTTCGCCCGACGCAAAAGGTTGATCTCCGTCAGGTGATCGAGAGCGCACTGCATGGCCTGCGCCCGTTGGCTGACAACGCCGAGGTGTGTTTGATAACTGATCTGCCTGACAGTCCCGTAATGGTTCCCGGCGACCGTGACCAGTTGATTCAGGTTGTTACGAACCTGACCGAAAACGCCATCAAATATGGCGGGCAGGGGGGGCGTGTTGATCTGAGCGTGTCGACCACCGACCGCGCCCCGCAGTTACGTGGTCCGGGGGCCATCCTGTCGGTGCGCGACAGTGGGCCGGGCATCGATGCGCTGCATATCCCGCGCCTGACAGAACGATTTTATCGTATCGACACGCATCGTTCGCGCGAGCAGGGAGGCACCGGGCTGGGGCTGGCCATTGTCAAACATATCGTCAACCGCCACCGCGGCCGCCTGCGTGTCGAATCGCAGCCCGGCGAGGGGGCGGAGTTTCGGGTGATTTTGCCACGCTAACGCGTCGGACCGCTCGAATTTGGTGATCAATCCACGCTTTGGCCAAAAGAATTAACCGGTTCAGGGCTTATTTTCATTGCGACCGCCGCGCCGTCATAAAAGCGTTACATAACTTTAACAAAAGCGTCGTTAGCCACCGATAGCACGGCGGCAAGAGGTGCCGCCTGGGGCCTCGGATTCGGACAAATCTAATCAGGAGTTATCCATGTCCTCTATCAAATTGACCGTCTCGACGCTGGCTATCGCCGCTGTGTCGGCCACTGCCGCTGCCGCGCGTGACAACGTTCAGGTCGCTGGTTCGTCCACCGTGCTGCCTTATGCTTCGATCGTGGCCGAACTTTTTGGCGACAACACCGACTACCCGACACCGGTTGTGGAATCAGGCGGCTCGTCGGCTGGCCTCAAGCGGTTCTGCGAAGGTGTTGGCGAAAACACCATCGACGTGGCCAACGCATCGCGCGCCATTCGCGAAAAAGAAATCAAAGCCTGCGCAGAAAATGGTGTGACCGACATCATCGAAGTGCGCATCGGTTATGACGGCATCGTCTTCGCCTCGCAGCAGTCGGGCCCCGAATACAATGCGTTTGAAGCCTCTGACATCTTCAATGCCATCGGTGCAACCGTCCTGAAAGACGGAGAGCTGGTTGCTAACCCGCACAACACATGGGCCGAATTCAACAGCGATCTGCCCGACACGGAAATCGCCATGTTCATCCCCGGCACCAAGCATGGCACCCGTGAAGTCTTTGAAGACAAGGTTCTTCTTAAAGGCTGTGAAGACACAGGCGCCATGGAAGCCATGATGGAAAGCGGCATGGACGAAGATGCAGCCGAAGACGCCTGCCTTGACGTGCGTCAGGACGGTGGCAAATCGGTTGATATCGACGGCGACTACACCGAGACCCTTGCTCGTATCGACGCCAACACCAACGGCATCGGCGTGTTCGGTCTGGCGTTCTACGAGAACAACACTGACAAGCTGAAAGTTGCCACAATGGGCGGCGTGTCGCCTTCGACCGAAACCATCGCGTCGGGCGAATACCCGGTGTCGCGTCCGCTGTTCTTCTACGTGAAGAAAGCCCATATCGGAGTGATCCCCGGCCTGAAAGACTACGCTCAGTTCTTCGTGGCTGACGAGATCGCAGGCCCCGGCAGCCCGCTGTCCAACTACGGCCTTGTGGCTGACCCCGAGCTGGCCAAGACCCAGAAAGCCGTCGCTGATGAAGTGACCATGGGCGAAGGCATGTAATCGCAAACGATTACGATACGGGGGCGGCGCAGGTCGCCGGCCCCGTTCCCTTTTAGGACCTTTTCAAAGCAGTATGTGGGGGGCACATGCCACTCTTTTGGCTTATCATGATCGTGCTTGCGATTGCCGCTACGGGCTATGTGCTTGGGCGGCAACGCAGTTTGGCAACTGCGGGTGGGAATAACCGCAAGCTGCATTCGCTTCCCTCATACTATGGGTGGAACGTGGCCCTTAAAGCTGCCGTTCCGGCCTTTTTATTGATCCTCGTCTGGTTGCTTGCGCAGCCATTCTACATCAGCTCGACCGTGTCGGCGATGATCCCGGATCGCTCGGTGGACGACAACGCGTCGCTTGGGCTGGTCATGGCCGAGGTTCGGCGGACGGCCGATGGCCTCGACAATGCAGTGTCGCAAGGGCTGATGACCGAAACGTTTGCAAGCGACCTGCGCGCCGACAGTACCGAGGTCACACAGCGCCTGAAGGATGCAGGCCAGATCGTGACCTCGGAGGTGACGCAACCGATCCTGAACGCGGCGCAGAGATACCGGGTTATGAACGCCGCTGGCAGTCTGTATCTTGCCCTCGCGGCCACGGTTCTGGCGCTTATCGGGGCGTTTTGGGGTGTCCGCGAAGCGCATTTTGATTTCCGCGCCCGTAACACGGTTGAGCAGGCCATTCGCGCCATTTTGGTCGGGGCCGCGTCCATCGCGATCCTGACCACCTTGGGTATCGTGCTGAGCCTTGTGTTCAACACAATTGAATTTTTCCGCCTCTACCCGGCGTCGGACTTTTTCTTTGGCCTCAACTGGGCGCCCAGTTTTTCGGGCCGGGGCGGGAGTTCTGACCTTGGTGTTGTGCCGCTGCTGTGGGGCACGTTCTATATCTCTATCGTGGCTCTAGCGGTGGCGGTGCCGATTGGTCTGTTCTCGGCGATTTACCTGTCGGAATATGCCAGTCCGCGCGTGCGTGCGGTGGCCAAGCCGATGCTGGAAGTGCTGGCCGGTATTCCGACCATCGTTTATGGTCTGTTTGCCCTTCTGACGGTTGGCCCGCTTTTGATTACGGTCTTTGGCCGCGATGGCTTGGGCTGGATGCAGGCGGGCACTGCGGTGGTAACCGCCGGACTGGTAATGGGCATCATGTTGATCCCCTTCGTCAGTTCACTGTCCGATGATATCATCAACGCCGTGCCACAGGCCATGCGCGATGGCTCTTACGGGCTGGGGGCCACCAAATCCGAGACCATCAAGCAGGTAATTCTGCCCGCTGCTTTGCCGGGGATCGTTGGCGCGATCCTGCTGGCCGCCAGCCGCGCCATTGGCGAAACCATGATTGTGGTGCTGGGGGCAGGGGCCGCCGCGAAACTGTCGCTTAACCCGTTCGAGGCGATGACGACCGTCACCGCCAAGATCGTCAGCCAGCTGACCGGGGATGCCGATTTCGCCTCGCCCGAGGCGCTGGTGGCCTTTGCCCTTGGCATGACCCTGTTCGTAATCACCTTGGGCCTGAATGTCTTCGCCCTTTATATCGTGCGCAAATACCGGGAGCAGTACGAATGACCGACGCATCGCTTAATTCGCCTGAGGCGCCCCGCAAAGGCTCTCTGCACGTGCAGGATAGCAATACGACTCGGCGCAATCGGTCCGAGTCGCGGTTCAAGGCTTATGGTATTGCCGCGATTCTTGTGGGGATGTTCTTTCTAGTTGTGCTGGCCGTGTCTATCGTGCGTTCAGGCGCACCGGCGTTTACACGCACTGTGGTGGATGTCGATTTCACCATGACCCAGACACAGGTTGAGGCCGCAGAAAGTGAGCTGTTCAAGACCAAGGCCTATCAGACCGTCTTCATCGACGCGCTGAAAGGGCAACTGGACGAACGCGGCATGCAGGTCGAATTCGACAATGCCGCCATCGAACGTCTACTTGGCAAAATTGGTGGCGATCTTCGCAGCTTTTATCGGGAAAACCCCGACCAAATCGGACAAAACGTGTCGTTTCAACTGCCCGCATCCTCGCGTGTTGATCGCTATCTGAACGGCGAACTGAAGCGTGAGAGTATCGAAGACAGCCGGTTTCTGACCGTTGCCGACCTTGATCTGGTCGACGCCTTGCAAGAGGCCGGGATCATCAAAGGCTCAATCAACTGGACCTTCATCACCGGCACCGACTCGGGCGTGGACAATCCCGGCGGGGCGGGTATCGGGGCCTCGGTCATCGGCTCGTTCTTCATGATGCTGGTCGTTCTGGGTCTGTCACTGCCGATCGGTGTGGCCGCCTCCATCTATCTTGAGGAATTCGCCCCGCAAAATAGGTTCACTGACATCATCGAGGTGAATATCTCGAACCTCGCGGCGGTGCCGTCGATCGTGTTCGGCATTCTTGGTCTGGCGGTGTTCATCCAGTTCATGCACCTGCCGCAATCCGCGCCGCTGGTGGGCGGGTTGGTGCTGACGCTGATGACCTTGCCGACGATCATCATCTCGACGCGC
>DATFJQ010000087.1:0-9556 GCA_035269125.1 Roseovarius sp. | reverse complement strand
CGGCAAAGCCCTTTTCGCGGCCATGGCCGGATTTGCGGATGCCGCCAAACGGCAACTCGACACCGCCCCCGGCCCCATAGCCGTTGATAAACACCTGCCCGCAATGCATCGCCTTCGATACGCGCTGTTGCAGCCCGCCATCGCGCGTCCAAATCGCAGCGACCAGCCCATATTCGGTATCGTTGGCAATCTTTACCGCTTCGGCCTCGTCCTCGAACGGGATGATGCACAGGACGGGGCCAAACACCTCTTCCTGCGCAATCCGCGCCTGCGGATCACAGGGGCCAAAGACGGCGGGGGCCACGTAATAGCCCCCCTCCGGCGCATCTTGACGCACGGTACCGCGCGCCATCAGCGGGGCGTCGGCCTCGGCTATATAGGTTTCAACGCGCTTTTTCTGCTTGGCCGAAATCAACGGCCCAAGCACCGCATCCTCACCGGACTCCGAGGCGGCAATTCCCTTGAACCGCTCGGTCAGGGCCGCGACCACCTTGTCATAGACACCGCGCTGCACCAGCACGCGGGTGCCTGCCGAACAGGTCTGCCCACCATTCTGGATCACGGCATTCACCAGCACCGGCAAAGCGGCCTCAAGATCGGCATCGTCAAATACGATCTGCGGTGACTTGCCGCCCAGTTCCAGTGTGCAGCCGATAAAGTTCTTGGCCGCCGCCGTCTGGATGATCACCCCCACCTCGGGCGAACCTGTGAAGGAAATAAAGTCGATCCCCTTGTGATCGGCCAGCGCCTGTCCGGCCACGTTGCCGCGCCCGGTGACGATGTTGATCGCGCCGGGCGGGAACCCGACCTCAAGCGCCAATTGCGCGATACGCAGCGCCGTCAGGCAGGCATCTTCGGCGGGTTTCAGAACGGTCGCGTTGCCCATGGCCAGCGCGGGCGCGACCGAGCGGCCAAACATCTGCGCCGGGTAGTTCCACGGGATGATGTGGCCCGTCACGCCGTGCGGTTCGCGGTGTACTTCGACGTTGTAGCCGTTCAGGAACGGGATCACCTCGCCATGCACCTTGTCGGCGGCGCCGCCGTAAAATTCGAAATAGCGCGCAGTCACTTTCATGTCGGCCCGCGCCTGATTGATCGGCTTGCCGTTGTCGCGGGTCTCAAGCTGCGCCAGATCTTCGACATGCTCCAGAATACGCTCGGACAGGCGGATCATCAGGCGGCCACGCTCGGCGGCGGTCAGGGTGGACCACGCGCCGCCATCATAGGCCGCCCGCGCCGCCGCTACAGCCGCGTCGATGTCGGCCGCGTCACTGTCGGCGATCTGCGCGAAGGGCTGGCCGTCGATAGGCGAGACAACATCCATCGTCTTGCCCGAGACCGCCGGCACCCATGCGTTTCCGATCAGGTTCAGGGGATCGGGAATTACCAAAGCTGTCATCGTGTCAGCGTCCTTCATGCGTGTGTTCCTTCAGGTTCAAGTGACCCTTCCTCAATCTCGCCGCGCTCGATCACAAGCGTGCGGTCGGCAAAGCCGCGCAACAAGGACGGGTTGGATTCGGTGATCAACAGCGTGACCGAGCGGTCGGCATCGCGCAAAGTGCGTAGCGCCTCGGCATAGCGTTGCGCCAAGGCCGGGGCCAACCCCTGAAACGGCTCGTCCAGCATGATCAGCTTGGTGCCCAGCATCAGCGCACGTGCCAAGGCCACCATCTTGCCCTGCCCGCCCGACACGGTGCCGCCGGGGCGACCGGCCAATTCGCGCAGTTCGGGCAGAACGGTATAGGCCCGGTCCAGCCGCTTTTCGGTTTCCGCCTTGTCCAGCCGCGCGGCCTGCGCGGGCAGCAGGATGTTTTCCTCGACCGTGAAGGCCGAGAACAACCGCCGGTCCTCGGGCGCATAGCCGATCCCAAGGCCAGGGCGTTTGGGCGGGTGCAGCGCGTTGATGGGCTGCCCGTCAAACACGATCTCGCCGGTGGTTTTGGTAAACCCCATGATAGTGCGTAACAGCGTTGTTTTGCCCGCGCCATTGCGGCCGATCAGCGCCACGGTTTGCGCCTGTTCGATCTTGAAGTTCAGGTTGCGCAAGATCGGGATGATCCCGATCGAGGCATTCACATTGCGCAGTTCCAGCATTACGCCACCTCTCCTATCACGTCCCGGATCACGTCCGGATGCTCAAGAATTTCCGCCGGCGTGCCGCGCAACTGCACGTCGCCACTGTTCCACACAGCCACCTCGTCGGCGTAGTTTTCGACAATACCCATGTCATGCTCGACAAAGACCGAGGTCACCTCGGCCTCTTTCAGCGCCCCGATCAGGATATCCATGATTTTAAGCTTTTCTGACGAGGCCACGCCCGAGGTCGGCTCGTCCATCAACAGCAGCTTGGGCTTCAACGCCAGTGCCACCGCGATGTCGATCAGCTTGCGCTGACCCTCTGACAGCTCAACCACCAAGGTGTCGGCCACATCGGCACAGCCGACCATATCCAACAGGTGCAGCATTTCATCGCGTTCAGGAATGGCATGCATGTCCATCACCGTGTTGCGCAGCTTGTCGCGCGCCGACACAGCAATCAGAAGGTTTTCCAGCGCCGTATGCTCGGTAAACAATTGCGGGATCTGAAAGGCCCGCGCAACGCCCCGGTCGACAATCTTGCGCGGCGGCAACGGGGTGATGTCGCGGCCTTCGAACAACACCTGCCCCTGACTGGGTTTCAGCCACCCCGTGCAGATATTCAAAAAGGTCGTCTTGCCCGCGCCGTTCGGGCCGATGATCGCAAGGTTGCGCCCCTCGTGGATTTTCAGCGAGACGTTGTCGGCAGCGGTCACGCCGCCGAACTTGATCACAAGGTTGCGCGTTTCCAAAAGGGCATCGCTCATGTCCCGCCTCCTGTCTTGTCGTTGCTACGTTTGAACAGCGATTGAAGAATGCCGATCAGGCCGCCGGGGGCGAACAGGATGATCACCAGCAAGAAGCCCCCAAGGATCATCTGCCACACGTCACCGGCATAGACCGACGCATAGGTGCGAACCGCCTCGTAGATCAGCGCGCCAAGGAATGCGCCCTGCACCGATCCGGCACCGCCCAGAACAGCGATGAACACCATCTCGGCCGAGCGCACCCACCAGACATATTCGGGTGTGACAACGCCTTGCGCCATGCCCATCATCACGCCGCCCACGCCACACAGCGCCGCCGACAGAAGATAGCCCGACAATAGTGCCCGTTTGGGCGAGATGCCCAGATATTCCAACCGGGTTTCGTTGGTCTTGATCGTCTGGAACAATTGCCCAACCGGCGAATTGAACCAGCGGATCGTATACCAGCCCAACCCGATCATCAGTGCCACCAGCATGTAATACAGAACCATGCCAAAGTCGGTGTGGTTCATGGCCGAGCCGAAAACGGTAGGCCGTTCCAGCCGGATACCATCGGCGCCGCCAGTGTAGTGATAGAATTTTTCAAGGATCGACCAGAAGATCATCGAAAAGGCCAAATTCAGCATACCAAAGAAAATGCCGCGATAGCGCACGACGAACAGGCCGACGAACAGACCGGCCAGTGTGGCGCCGATCACCCCGGCAACCAATACGATCAAGAAGTCGGTGCTTGGCATCGCGGCCATCAAGAACGCGCCCGCATAGGCCGCGATCCCGAAATAAAGCGCATGCCCGAACGACACTTGGCCAGCGCGCAACAATACCGTCACCCCCAGAACGCCCAGCCCCTTGGCCATGGCGAAGGTAAACAGAAGTTTCAGCGACGGTGCCGCGATCGGCACGGCCATGACCGCCACGATTCCGACGACCCAAAGCAGCGACAGGGGGCTTTTCATCACAAAATGTCCCTTTCCGGGTTCGGGTGTGGTGGCAGCGGATTTGCTTTTGTTTGTGCTCATGCTCATGCCGGGCCTCAAATCTTGCGCGCGGCAGGGCTGCCGAACAGGCCCTCGGGCCGCACCAGCAGAACCACCACCATGATCAGATACGGCACCAGCACCGAGAATTCGGGATACAGGTAAACGGCAAAGGACCGCCCCAGCCCGATCATCAGCGCAGTCAGGGCCGCGCCCTCGATCTGGCCCAACCCGGCGGTCGCGACCACCGCAAAGGACAGCACGATCATATCTGCGCCCATGCCGGGCAGAATGGATGTTGTCGGCGACGCCAACGCGCCCCCCAACCCGGCCAAAACCGCGCCTATGATAAAGGTGAAAAGGAACACCTTGTCGGCATCCACACCGATGGATTGCGCCGCTTCACGGTCTTCTGTGGTGGCGGTGATCAACTTGCCGGTCAGAGTGTGGCGCAGGAAAAACCGCATCCCCAATAGCAACACCACGGCGATAAGTGGCAGCAGGATCAGCTGATAGATCGTATAAGTCACGCCGAACACACTGATATTGCCAAGCACCTGTAGCGCCGACGAGTCGAAATACGGCTGCGTGCCCCATACAAGGCGCTGCACATCCTCAAGGATCATGAACACCGCGAAGGTCACCAGCAATTGCAGCACCTCGGATTTGTCATAAATCCGCCGCAACAAGAAATATTCCAACGGCCCGCCAATCACGATGCCCACCAATATCGCTGAGACGATCATCAGCGGAAAGGCCAGCACCGGCGCAAACCCAAGCGCCAATATCCAACCGGTCAAGGACACTGTGGTATAGGCGCCGATCGCATAGAGTGAGCCATGCGCCACGTTCAGAATGCGCATCACTCCAAAGATCAGGGTCAGGCCCAGCGCCACGATAAAAACCAGCGCAGCGTAGGCCACGCCATCGAACAGGGCCAAAAGGAAAATCGCGAGATTCATATTTTTATCCGAGTGCTTAAGGCACGAAGAGGGCACATTTCGCGCCCTCTTCGGCAGTTTCAGAGCAGGCGATCAGTTGTCGTATTGATCCACCGTGACACTGTCGACCATGCTGGCATCCAGTGTCTTGACCCATTCAAGCGAGTTCTGGCCAACCGGGGTGGTCAGCTCTTCGCCATCAAAAATCATGATGTTTTGCATCGTCGCGAACGGGTAGTCTCCGGTCTGCACGCTGGTGCCCAGCAACTGATCCTCAATCCCCTGATTGTCTTCACGCAGGGTCACAGGACGGCCAAGCCCCTGAAAGGTCAGGCCTTCCAGCGCGGCCAGCAATTGCTCTTCGCTGGGCCACTCAACGCCATTTTCTTCGATGGCTTTCTCATATGCACCCTGCAAGGCGGCAATCGCTTGGCTGGCGTGGAACACGGGATAAACACTGACATCACCAGTCTTTTCCTCGTATTGCGCCATGAACGATTTGAAGTCCTCGTCATCGCGACGCTCGGGATGCAGGAAATAGTGATCCCCGCGCGCCCCCACGATATGCCCATCGGTCAGCGCCGAGCCCAACCGCTCTAGCGATGATTCCGCCAACGGCAGCACGAAGGTCGAGCTGTTGAGCAGCCCGCGCTGCGAGGCTTGCTGCACGAAGGTGTCCAGATCCCCGCCCCATGAGGTCGACAGAATTACGTCAGGTTGCAACGCCTGCAAGCGCGAGATTTCGGTGGAAAAGTCGGGCGATCCGAACTTGGGAAAGAATTCCGCCAAAACCTCGACATCGGGTTTCATCGCCTTCAGCGCGGTGCTGAAGATATCCCAGCTGTCGCGGCCCCACGCATAGTCTTGGTTGACCACGGCAATGGTTTTGAAATCCGGGTTGGTTTTCAGAAGATACAGCACCGTTGCCAGCATTTCTGGCGTGGCGTTGGCCTGTGTGCGGAACACGTATTGATAATCGTTTTCCTCGAAAATACGCTGCGTGCCGCAATCCCACATCAGGTTGGGAACCTGAAGGTCTTCGGCCAGAGGCGCGATGGTCTGGCAGTTGCCTGACGAGATCGAGGCCAACATGACCTCGGCAGAGCCCGATTCCACCATCCGGCGATATTCAGATGTCAGCGCCTCGGCGCCCGCGCCTTCGTCGATAAACGTGATGTCGATCGGCACACCGTTGATCCCGCCATCGGCGTTGATATTGTCAACCATGATTTCGGCGGCGTCACGCGCCGGAACGCCAAAGACCGACGCCGGGCCGGTCAAAAAGGCCGTCATCCCGATGTTCAGGCTTTCCGGCTTGTCCGCCGCGATTGCCATCACCGGCAAGGCACCGGCCACCATCGCCGCCACTGTGCGTTTTACGAAACTGTTTGTCATGTGTCTTACCTCCCTAGGAAGCGATCCCTCAGCGGATCGCGATTGGATTGATGATCATCTGCACAGACCCTTCGATACGGGCCTGTCCCAGTACGAAGAGAAACTCGTTCACCCCGTCCGCGGCCAATTCCCGCGTATCCATGTTTTCAAGGATATAGATGCCGTTTTCCGGTTGCAGAATCTGATGCGCCCGAAAGGCTTGACCCTCTTCCTCGGCCGGAACAACCTCCATGCCCCATGTGTCGGCGCCCACAGCCATCACGCCGATTTCGGCCAGATATTCAGCGCCGCTGACACCCAAACCCGGCTCTGCCGCGCCAAAGCGTGCGGGATCGGCGTTGTCGCCGTCCAAAAGATCCATCCAGTTGGAATGGAACAAGACAACATCGCCTTCGCGCAGCTCGACGTTTTGAGCTTCGGCGGCCGCTTTGACGTCTTCAGCAGTATAGGGCACGCCCTCTTCCACCATTTCAGTGTCAAAGTGGCGGGTCATGTCCAGCATCACACCACGCCCCACAAGGCCCGGCAGATTATTCAAGCCCAGTTCGGTCAAGCCCGACGCAGGCGCGAAATCGTCATAGGTGCGGCCACCGTAATAGACATGGTCGACCCCGGAATGGCCCAGCCCGTCGATTTGCGAGCCGATCCCTAGCCAGCCCATGAAAATATCGTCGTTATAGGTGAAATTGTTTTCACCAAGACCGCTGTTGCCATTTTGGTTGGGCTGCAAGACCGTCACCGACAGACTGCGCGGCGGAAACGCTGGCGTATCTGGCCCCACTTCCATCCCAAGACTGTAGACCTTGCCCTCGGTCACCAGTCCAGCTGCGGCTTTAATCCGCTCGGCGGTCATCAAATTTGCAGCGCCAAGCTGATCGCCCTCCCCCCATTTGCCATCGGCCATGACAGGGGCGGCGGCCAGAAAAGCCGCCATCACGATTGCGTTCGTTTTCAAGTTGATTTTCATAATATGGCTCCTCCCAAGGCCGTATCTCGGAAACCGTAGCCCCTCTGCCAAAGGTTCGGCCAATATCTTAGCGCTATTCCAGCGATATGATTTTCCTATTGCTGGACAAAAGAAACACTTTGTATCCTATAGCCATGGTGCGCTCTTATCGCGGATGCATTCGTGCGCACGTCCGCTGAGCACCATTCCGCGACAGCAGCACAGGGCCGCAAATATCGCCACACCACGACCTAAGGGGGAGTATAGCATGAAAATTCAAGCCGCCGTTCTGGAACGCGAAAACATCAAAAGCGATTTCGAGAAGAACAAAGCCCTAACCGTGCGGGAGGTCGAGCTTGAAGCCCCCGGCCGGGGTGAGGTGATGATCCGCGTCGCGGCGGCGGGGGTGTGCCACTCGGACCTGTCGGTGATCAACGGAACGCGCCCGCGCCCGGTGCCGATGGTTTTGGGCCACGAAGCCTCGGGCATCGTCGAAGAGGTCGGCCCCGGCATCGACGATCTTGCGCCCGGCGATCATGTGGTGTGCATCTTTGCGCCGGGCTGCGGCACCTGCCTGCCCTGTTCCGAAGGCCGCCCTGCCCTGTGCACCCGCGCGGCCAAACATCACGGCGTGGGCGAGTTGATGACCGGCCACCGCCGCCTGTCGATGGATGGCAAACCCGTGCATCACCATGTCGGCGTCTCGGCCTTTGCCACGCATGCGGTGCTGGCCCGCCAATCGCTGGTGAAAGTCGAGGCCGATATCCCCACCCACATCTCGGCGTTGTTTTCCTGCGCCATGCTGACCGGCGCGGGCGCGGTGTTCAATACCGCCAAGGTGACACCGGGCAGCAAGGTCGCGGTGGTGGGCTTGGGCGGTGTTGGCCTGTCCGCGGTTCTGGGCGCGGTGGCCGCTGGCGCCGGTCAGGTCGTGGTGGTCGATCCGTTTGCCTCAAAGCTTGACACCGCGATGAGCATGGGCGCCACCCATGCCATCACCGCCGACGACCACACCACCGAAGCGGTGCGCGATATCACCGGCGGCGGCGTGGATTACGCGATCGAGCTGGCCGGATCGGTCAAGGCGCTGGAAACCGCCTATGACTGCACCTGCCGGGGCGGCATGACCGTGACCGCAGGCCTGCCACACCCGGATGCGCGGATGTCGCTGAATGCGCTGAAACTGGTGGCCGAGGAACGCGCGCTGAAAGGCAGCTATATAGGTTCTTGCGTGCCGCAACGCGACCTGCCGCGCATGTTTTCGCTGCATCAACAAGGCAAACTGCCGGTCGAAAAGATGCTGACGCACCGTTTGCCCCTTGACCAAATCAACCTTGCGATGGACCAGTTGGATGACGGCACCGCCATTCGGCAGGTGATCGAATTCAACTGACGGGTCACAGAATGGATATCAAACACCTGCGCTATTTCCTTGCCGTGGCCGAGGCACCGTCGATCTCGGCGGCGGCGCAGGCCATTGGCGTGGCGCAACCTTCGCTATCGCAACACCTGCACCGGATGGAACAGGAACTGTCGGTCAAACTGGTCGAACGCTCGGCGCGCGGGACGGTCCTGACCGACGAGGGGCGCATTCTGCTGGATCACGCGCGCGGCATCTGTGACAGCCTTGATCGCTGTATCGAAGACATGCGCGAACGCGGCGGCACCGTCAGCGGGCGTGTGGTGTTCGGCATGCCGCCCTCGTGTTCGATGATCATGTCGGTGCCGCTGGCCGAAACCGTGCGGCTGGAACTGCCCGATGTGCGCCTGCGCGCCGTCGAAGCCATGAGCGGCTATCTGGAAAACTGGCTGCTTGATGGCACGCTTGATATCGGCTTTCTGTACGATCTCAAAAGCAACGGCCAATTGCGCGGCACCCATGTGATGGACGAGGAACTGTTTTTCTATTCGGCCCCCGACGCGTGGCCGCTGGAAACGCCACCCGGCACACCAATCCCTTTGCGCGCCTTGGAAAAGCTGGATCTGGTGCTGCCGTCGAATGGGTTGCGTAACCAGATCGAAGCCTATTGCAAACGCCACGATGTGCGCCTGAACGTGGTGGTCGAAATGGACGCGATGACCCAGATCAAGGAACTGGTCGCGCGCGGTTCGGGCTACACGATCTTCGCGCCAGTGGCCGCGCAGGATTTCGTGCAGCGCAACGATTTGATCCGCGCGCCCATCATCGAGCCGACCATGACACGCCCGGTCTACCTTGTGAAAAGCCCCGCCCGCGTGATGACGCGCGCCTGTCTAGCGGTCGAAGACATGACACTGGACGTGGCCCGCGAACTGGTCAGCCGCGGCCTTTGGGAAGGTCGGCTGCACATTTAACCGCCGCTTTGGCGAGCTATTGCGCGCATCGCTGGCGCGCCGCGCCATTCTGCGCCATGCTGGCCCTGTCCAGACAGGAGCTTTCCATGCTGCGCACCTTCATCCTTGCCCTTGTGACCG
>DATFJQ010000086.1:0-6072 GCA_035269125.1 Roseovarius sp. | reverse complement strand
ATGTAAAGTGCAGGCTTCTGTTGCCAGGTGCCTGCGAACCCCGCCAGACCTTGCTAGAGGGCTGGGCTTAAGATTTCGGTCTTGTTACCGCTTACGCAGCAACGGCGACCGGAGCACGATTGTCGTTGGCAATTATGCTTTAGCGAACCGATAACGGTGGTATCTCACCGAGACAAAGCTTACCCCTTTAGACGTTCGTCGATCCTATTTCGGCCCCTTGATCCCCTTCAACGAAAAGGTTTTTTTGGTGGAGCCGCCGGGTACCGCCCCCGGGTCCGATCCGCGTATTACGAGCGCGTTTATGTCCATAGTTCCCGAAGGAACACTTGGAATATAGGCAAGCACAGCGCGCTTGCAAAGGGGGCGTCGGGAACAAAATGAACAAAACCAGCCGGAGACTGATGGCGGACTGTCCCGCTTGAACACATTCCGGGTTTCGTATTTGTTGATGCCGAAATGGTAATCGGTGATACGCCGGACTGGAGAAACACCCATGCTCAAAACGTTTAGTGTTGCGATGATTGGTTTTGCGCTGCCGCAGGCGCTGGCGGCGCAAACGCTCGTGCCAGACAACGTGGCGCCGGATGTCTGGGCACTGGTCGGGCCGACGGTGCAACGCGATGCCGACAACCTTGGCAACAACGCCACATTCGGCGTGGCGGTGACGACCGAGGGTGTGGTTCTGGTCGATCCGGGCGGATCGTGGCAGGGGGCGGCGATGATCGACGCGGCGATTGACACAATCACCGATCAGCCGGTGACCCATGTGATAAACACAGGCGGGCAGGATCATCGCTGGCTTGGCAATGGCTATTGGCAGGCACAGGGCGCGGTGGTGATTGCCTCGGATGCGGCGGTGGCCGATCAAAAGGACCGGGGCTCAATGCAGATGACCGGGCTGTCGCAACTGATCGGCGCAGATGGTCTGGAAGGAACCGCGCCATCCTATGCCGATGTGACCTTTGAAACCGATTATCTGCTGAATGTTGGTGGGATGCGTTTTGACATCATGCATCGCGGGCCGGCCCATACGCCGGGGGACAGTTTCGTCTGGTTGGCAGACCGCAGCGTGATGTTCACCGGCGATATTGTCTATGTCGAGCGTATCCTTGGCGTGGGTGCGCAATCGAACGTCAAAAGCTGGATTGCGGCGTTCGAGGCGATGGCCGCGTTTGAGCCTGCGCATGTGGTGCCGGGACATGGCCAGCCGACCACGCCGGAGCAGGCCAGGGCCGATACCTACGACTATTTGGTGAACTTACGCCGCCGGATCGGTGATCTGATCGACGCGGGCGGTGGCATCATGGACGCGCCGGGCGTTGATCAATCCGGCTGGACGTATCTGGAACAATTCGACAGTCTTGCCGGGCGAAATGCCCAGACCACTTATGAACAGATGGAATGGGAATGACTGCACAGGTATCGGCTGCAGGCGTGCGACGCGCGGCCCCGATACCTGATTGAGGAGGCGATATGGCCAAAGCGGTTCACACTATGATTCGGGTTCTGGAGGAGGACCGGTCGGTTGCGTTTTACCGGACGGCCTTTGGTCTGGAGGTGGCCGAGCGGCTGGACTTTGAAGAGTTCACACTGATCTATCTGAGCAACCCGGAAAGTGCCTTCGAGTTGGAGCTGACCGTCAACAAAGGCCGCCGCGAAGCGTACGATTTGGGCGATGGCTATGGGCATCTGGCGTTTTCAGTTGATGACCTTGACGCTGAACATGCGCGTTTTGAGGTAGCGGGGCTGGCACCGCGCAAGATTGTTGAATTTGCACCGGATGGAGATGTGATCGCCAGATTTTTCTTTGTAGCCGATCCCGACGGCTATCAAATCGAAGTTCTGCAACGCGGCGGCCGTTATTTATAAAGCGCGGGCCGCGCTCCGGGAATGGGTTTTTTCCAAGATTTCTTGGGGCCAACCCGCCTGCGGCGTCGGTTTCGCACAAAAAAAAGCCGCAATTGCTTGCCATTCGGAAAGCCCCCTTGTTACCCTTGCACCAAGAGAGCGAACAGGGCGGTAGGCCTTCTCTGTATACATAAATAGTGAATTCGGACGCTTGTTTGCGGCGATCCGGGAACGTCACGGAGCAACGGGCCGGACCCGATTTACGCCATTTAGGCGGGGCGCCTTCATGTATTGGCGCTCGTGTCCGAGACCCGATTTGCCAGGAAAGAGGGGGCCTTATATGGCCGATGAATCAACCAACCAGGGGATCCCGGCCCCGGAGGGGCATACGGATCTTATTGATACCGATTACGAAATCGGTCAGGACAATATCGAAGCCAAGATTGGACCATTTGGCCTAGACATTCATAACCCGGTTTTCGTGATTTCTGGGCTTTCGGTGATCGTGTTCGTCTTGTATTCGTTGCTGCTGCCAGACCAGGCAACAGCGGCGTTTGAAGCGGCAAAGTCATTCGTAATCACGACATTTGACTTCTTCTTTTTAGGTGCCGCGAATATCTTTGTGATTTTCTGCCTGCTCCTGATCGTCACGCCCTACGGCTCTGTCAGGTTGGGTGGAACGGATGCAACCCCTGACTATAGCTATATCGGCTGGTTCGCGATGTTGTTCGCGGCCGGTATGGGCATTGGGCTGCTGTTCTTTGGTGTGTCCGAGCCGATGAGCCACTTCTCAACTTCGCTTGGGGGCACGTCCATCGGCGAAGATGGCATTCGGACCGACTGGGCACCAGCCGGTGCAGCAGGAGGGGACGAGGCCGCGGCGCAACGCCTTGGCATGGCCGCTACGATCTTTCATTGGGGGTTGCACCCGTGGGCGATCTACGCAGTGGTGGCTTTGGCACTGGCGCTGTTTTCGTACAATAAGGGCCTACCGCTGACCTTGCGGTCGGCGTTCTACCCGCTGTTCGGGGATCGCGTTTGGGGCTGGACTGGCCACATCATCGACACGCTGGCCGTTTTCGCCACCCTGTTTGGCTTGGCGACATCGCTTGGGTTCGGTGCCGAGCAGACGGCTTCGGGCCTGACGTTCCTGTTTGGCTCGGGCGATGCGGCCGAAGGTACGCGCAGCTTTATGGGCATCACCTATGGCAACTCTGACGACAGCGGCGTTGCGAATAACCCGCTCCTGTTGGTCATTCTGATTTCCGCGATCACTGCTGTTGCGTTGGTCTCGGTGATCCGGGGTCTTGATGGCGGTGTTAAGGTCTTGTCGGAAATCAACATGGGTCTGGCGGCGCTGTTGCTGCTGTTCGTGTTCCTTGTCGGCGGGCCGATCTTTTTGATCACCTTGTTCTTCGACAGCATCTGGGCCTACATCCAGAACATCTTTGCGCTCAGTAACCCGTTTGGCCGCGAAGACGTGAACTTCAGCCAAGGCTGGACGTCGTTCTACTGGGCGTGGTGGATTTCTTGGTCACCGTTCGTGGGCATGTTCATCGCCCGCGTTAGCCGGGGCCGGACGGTACGTGAATTCGTTATTTGCGTCCTGTTGATCCCGACCGTGGTCTGTATTCTTTGGATGACGGTTTTCGGCGGCACCGCGCTGAACCAAGTTGTGGCGGATGGCTATGAAGGGGCCAAGAATGCGGCGCTGGAACTCAAGCTGTTCTACATGCTGGATCAGTTGCCGCTGGCGACGATCACCTCGGTGATCGGGATTGTTCTGGTGGTTGTGTTCTTTGTGACATCGTCAGACTCTGGCTCGTTGGTGATCGACACGATCACCGCCGGTGGCAAAGTCGACGCGCCCGTGACGCAGCGTGTGTTCTGGTGCATCTTCGAAGGCGCTGTTGCGATTGTGCTGCTGATCGGGGGCGGTTTGGCCTCACTGCAAGCAGCGGTGATCGCAACCGGCCTGCCGTTCACCTTGGTTCTGCTGGTGATGTGCTACGCCATCTGGCGTGGACTGGCCAGCGAGAAGCGATAAAACCCGTCTGACTAACACCTGACCAGACGCAAGAAATTGAAGCCCCCCGGTGTTGCACGCCGGGGGGCTTTGTTGTTTGGTCCGCTCTATAGCGATGCTGGGAGGGCGACCATGAAACGCTTGTTGGAAACAGACTTCGTAAGGGCGCAATTTCCCGCGTTCGAGGGGCCTGCGTTGCGCGATCAGGCGTTTTTCGAGAATGCAGGCGGCTCTTATGCCTGCGCGCCGGTTATCAACCGGCTGGAACGGTTCTACCGCGAGCGCAAAGTGCAGC
The DNA here is from genome assembly GCA_035269125.1 of Roseovarius sp. Taxonomy (GTDB): domain Bacteria; phylum Pseudomonadota; class Alphaproteobacteria; order Rhodobacterales; family Rhodobacteraceae; genus Roseovarius. The sequence goes on along the minus strand of DATFJQ010000086.1, from coordinate 1,903 downwards.
CCTATGGCGCGTTTGAGGCCAGTCGATTGGCTGGCGCAGAGATGGACGAGGCCCGCACGCGGCTGGCGGCGCTGATGGGCGTGGCCACTGATGAGGTCAGTTTCGGGCCGTCCACCACGCAAAACACCTATGTTCTGGCGCAAGCCTTTCGTCAATGGATGCAACCCGGCGAAGCGATCATCGTCACCGATCAGGACCACGAGGCGAATTCCGGCCCGTGGCGCAGGCTGGCCGAGGACGGCATCGAGATTCGCGAATGGCGGATTGATCCCGACAGCGGGTTGTTGCGGCTGGACGATCTGGAGCATCTGTTGGATGACAGTGTTAGGCTGGTGTGTTTTCCGCATTGTTCGAACGTGATCGGCGCGATCAACCCGGTGGTGGAAATCACCGCCGCCGCCCATGCCGCAGGCGCTTTCGTATGTGTTGACGGGGTAAGCTATGCGCCACATGGCCTGCCGGATGTGGGCAGCATGGGGCCGGATATTTACTTGTTTTCCGCTTACAAAACTTATGGGCCGCATCAGGGCATCATGGTGATCCGGCGCGAGTTGGGGCAGCTTCTGCCCAATCAGGCGCATTTCTTTAACGGTGATGCGCTTTACAAGCGGTTCACCCCTGCCGGGCCAGACCATGCGCAGGTGGCGGCCTGTGCCGGGATCGCCGATTACATTGATCTTTTGGCCGACCATCACGGGATCGAGGGCGACCCAAGCGCGCGCGGGCAAGGCGTGCATGACCTGATGCGCGCCCATGAAGAGGCCCTGTTGCAGCCGGTTCTGGACCACATCACAGGCTGTAACGGTGCGCGCCTGTTGGGGCCGGATCAGGCCAGCCTCCGGGCGCCGACCGTCGCGCTTGCGCTGACCCGGCCCGGCGCTGAGGCGGCGGCGCAACTGGCGGAACGCGGCATCATGGCGGGGGGCGGGGATTTCTACGCCGTGCGTCCGCTGCGCGCCATGGGGATTGATCCTGACAGGGGTGTCTTGCGGTTGAGTTTCGTGCATTACACGTCGAAAGAAGAAATCGACAAGCTTTTGAATGCTTTGGGCGATATTCTTTGATCCGGGACGTGCCCCGGCTCGTAATGATGTAAAATGCAAAACAAGGCGCGGGACATGACTGACGGACAGGCGACCCTTTTGTGGCTGCGCCGCGATTTACGACTAAGCGATCATCCGGCGCTTTGCGCTGCTATTGCGCGCGGCGGGCCTGTGATTCCGCTGTTCATTCTTGATCCGCTGACCGAAGGTTTGGGTGCTGCGCCAAAGTGGCGCTTGGGGCTGTCGCTGGCCGATCTGGCGCAACGGCTGGACGCCATGGGCAGCCGTTTGATCCTGCGCCGGGGCGCGGCCTTGGAGGTTTTGCGCGATCTGGTGCGCGAGACCGGGGCAGGGGCGGTCTATTGGTCGCGCGCCTATGACCCTGACAGCGTCGCGCGGGATAAGAACGTCAAGGCCGGCCTGAAAGCTGACGGTGTGGACGCGCAAAGCCATCTGGGCCATCTGCTGTTCGAACCGTGGAGCGTCGAAACCAAGACCGGCGGCTTTTACAAGGTTTATACGCCCTATTGGAAGGCGCTGCGCGATCGTGATGTGCCTGCGCCGGTCGCTGCACCTACCCACGTCGCCACGCCCGACACATGGCCGCAAAGCGACGATTTGTCGGACTGGGGGCTTGGCGATGCAATGAACCGCGGCGCCGCGGTCTGCCGCCGCTATCAGCGTGTCGGTGAAGAGGCGGCGATGGGTCGGCTGGGTTGGTTCACCGGCGACGCGATTGCCGATTATGACACGCAACGCGACTTGCCGTCCGAGGATGGCACATCGGGTCTGTCGGAAAATCTGGCGCTTGGTGAAGTTTCACCGCGCCGGTGCTGGCATGCGGGGTTGCGGGCGATGCA
>DATFJQ010000085.1:0-4148 GCA_035269125.1 Roseovarius sp. | reverse complement strand
GATCACGACATCATCGTGATCTGGCAAAAACGCACAAACGCCCTGCATTGACACCCCGCGTGAATGCGGCCACTTGTGACAGTCATTGTTGCGCGGCAAGGCAGGAGAGAGGCTCATGTCCATACCCCAGTCCGGAGGCGGACCGATTGAACGGCACGAACAATTGGCCGAGTATCTGGAAAGTGGCTGCAAGCCGCGTGATGCTTGGCGGATCGGCACCGAGCACGAGAAATTCGGCTATTGCAAAGATACGCTCCGGCCCATTCCCTATGAGGGCGAGCACAGTGTGCTGGCCGTGCTGGAAGGTCTGCGTGATGGTCACGGATGGGCCCCGCTGGAAGAAGGCGGCAAACTGATCGGGCTGGAAAAAGACGGCGCAAATGTCAGCCTAGAGCCGGGCGGGCAGCTTGAGCTGTCAGGCGCCCCGCTGGAAACGATCCACGAAACCTGCGACGAGGTGAACGCCCACCTGCGCGATGTCAAGGATATCGCCGACAAGGTTGGCGTTGGCTTCATCGGGCTTGGCGCCGCGCCGATCTGGCAGCACGAGGACATGCCCGTCATGCCCAAAGGCCGCTACAAGCTGATGACCGATTACATGGACCGGGTCGGCGCCATGGGCAAATCCATGATGTATCGCACCTGCACCGTGCAGGTGAATCTTGATTTCGGATCCGAGGCCGACATGGTCAAAAAACTGCGCGTCGCCCTTGCCCTGCAACCGGTCGCCACGGCGTTGTTCGCGAACTCTCCGTTTTTCGAAGGCAAGCCCACCGGCTTTAAATCGTGGCGGGCGCGGGTGTGGCGCGACCTGGATGCCGATCGCACCGGCATGTTGCCCTTTGTTTTCCAAGACGGTTTCGGATTCGAGGCATGGGCCGACTATGCCCTTGATGTGCCTATGTATTTTGTCTACCGCGACGGGGTTTACATCAACGCGCTTGGGCAATCCTTCCGGGATTTCCTGAAAGGCGAATTGCCTGCCTTGCCCGGCGAAAAGCCCACCCTGTCGGACTGGGCCGATCACCTGACCACGATTTTCCCCGAGGCCCGGATCAAGAAATTCCTTGAGATGCGCGGGGCCGATGGTGGCCCGTGGCGCAGGCTTTGTGCCCTGCCCGCGTTCTGGGTTGGGCTGATGTATGATCAGACGGCACTGGATGCGGCTTGGGATCTGGTCAAAGGCTGGGATGCCGAAACCCGCGAGGCCCTGCGCATCGCCGCAGGCCAAGACGCCCTGCACGCCAAAGTGCCCGGCGTGGACATGCACGATCTGGCACGTGAGGTTGTCGCCATATCCCAAGCGGGCCTCAAAGCGCGCGGATGCGCCGGGGCCAACGGAATGATCCCCGATGAGACGCATTTCCTGAACGCCCTGCAAGAAAGCATCGAAACAGGCACAGTCCCGGCAGATGATTTGTTGGAACACTATCACGGCGATTGGAATGGCGATCTCAGCCGGATTTATTCCGAATATTCCTACTGAGGGATTGCACATCGGCAAGGCCCGGCATGGCGCCTGCACCCGGTAAAGGGACAGCAGCGGTGCCGGGTTATTTCTTGCCGATTTTCGGCTCGGTGCCGGCTTTCATTCGCGCGATATTTTCGCGGTGCCGCCAGAAAATCAGCAAGGTCAAGACAGCGCCAAGCACCACCGCCTGCCCGTGACCAAGAAGGTTCATCCACAAGGTCGATGAGGCCGCAGCCGCAATCGCGGCAAACGATGATATCCGTTTCAGAGCCGCCGCCGCCAGCCATGTCAGGCAACAGGCCACACCGACAGGCCACGCCAAGGCCAGCATCAGGCCAAGGAAGGTCGCAACCCCTTTGCCACCCTTGAAGCCCAGCCAAACCGGATAGCAATGCCCCAAAAAGGCCAGCAACCCGGCCAGTTGCGCGGCATCCTCGCCGGTGATAGCGCGCGCCAGCAAAACCGCAAAAGCGCCTTTGCCCCCGTCCAGCAACAGCGTTGCCGCCGCCGCGCCCTTGGACCCGGTGCGCAACACGTTGGTCGCACCGATATTGCCTGATCCGATCTCGCGCAGGTTTCCAAGGTTCATGACCTTGGCCAGCACCATGCCAAACGGGATCGACCCCAGCAGATAACCAAGAACGGCCCATAAGGCCAAAAGGGCAAAGCCAGTGTCAAAATCAGGCATTAGCAGGCCTCGAATACTGGGGTTCCGGCAACGTAGGTTGCCAGCACCCTACCTTGCATACGCTGACCGTCAAATGGCGTATTCTTGGATTTCGACCGCAGCGTCGTGCGATCCATGACAAACGGCTTGTCAGGGTCAAACAGCAGCACATCCGCCGGCGCCCCCACAGCCAACCGCCCCGATGCAAGGCCAAGCCGCCGCGCAGGATTAAGGGACACCGCCCGGAACAATGTCGGCAGATCCAGATCGCCTGAATGATAGAGCCGCAACGCGGCGGGCAACAAGGTTTCCAACGCCACGGCCCCGCTGGCGGCCTCTTCAAAAGGCAGACGCTTGGACTCTTCATCTTGCGGGGTGTGCATCGAACTGATCACATCAATCAGGCCCGAGCGTACCGCCTCGATCACTGCCTGCCGATCATCTTCGGACCTGAGCGGCGGTTTGACCTTGAAGAAGGTGCGATAGTCGGCCACGTCCAGCTCGTTCAGGGTCAGGTGGTGGATCGAGGTGCCCGCGGTGATGTTCAATCCGTTCCGTTTAGCACGTTCCAGCGCGGGCAAGGCGCGGGCCGTGGTGATCTGATCGGCATGATAGGCCGCGCCGGTCATTTCCAGCAGGGCAATATCGCGGTCCAGCCCCATGCGTTCGGCCATCGGCGAAACGGCGGGCAAGCCGCGCAACGACGCGAACTTGCCACTGGTCGCCGCCGCCCCGGCGCTTAACCCCGGCTCTTGTGGATGGGCAATCACCAAAGCTCCAAGCGCGCGGGCATAGGTCAGCGCGCGGCTGAGCACCTTGGTATTGGTGATCACGTGATCGCAATCGGTAAAGGCCACCGCGCCTGCATCCAGCAAAAAGCCGATCTCGGTCATCTCGCGCCCCTCGCGGCCCTTGGTCAGGGCCGCCATCGGCAAGACACGAACAGGGCCCGCCGCATTGGCGCGGCGCGCGATGAATTCCAAGGCCTCGGGGCTGTCGATGGCCGGGCTGGTATCGGGGCGCGTGACCATGGTGGTCACCCCGCCCGCCGCCGCGGCCAACCCGGCCGAGCGGTAGGATTCCTTGTGCCGTTCCCCCGGCTCACAGACTTTCACGCCGATATCGACAATCCCCGGCGCAAGGCATTTGCCATCGCAATCAACAACCTTGTCCGCCTTTGGCATAGCGGACTCGGCCCCAACAGCCTTGATGACCCCATCGGCGATCAACAGCCAACCGGGCGCATCGCTGCCTTGTTCAGGGTCGATCAGGCGGGCATTGGTAAACAGCGTGGTGGTCGTCATGACGCGGCTCCGGCTTTTGCGGTCTCGATCCGCTGACGCGTGGCGTCGCGGTCGGCCTGATATTTCAAAAGGTGCTTGTCGCCCGAGTGCGTGACGATCTGCACGGCCGTTCCAAGAGTTCGGATCGTCTGAATGTCTTTCAGGAACACCGCGCGGGTTTGCGGCCCCAACAAGCGCCGGTCTGTCAGATCCCACCGGGCCTGCATCTCGTCCGAGGCGACATAGAACGCGCGCACCGCCACCGCCGCAAGGCCACCAACGGCCCCGGTCCAGACATGCGGATTGCCCATGGCCCACAAGATCACCATGCCAACGGCCATCGCACCCGCCGCCAGCCACGCGTGATCGCGCCAATAGGCGCCACGATCGGGGTGGAAACTGTGAACCACATGTTCGCCGTCGGCCAGCGGGCTGGTGGGCGTCATCGAATGGATCAGGTTTTCGTTCATGATGCGACCCATACGACAACAGCAACAAGCGCGAACAAGACCAGCAAAGCCAACGACGCAATGCGCCCCGACATGGCCGCATCACTGGGCGCCGCTTTGCCCCCCGTGGTGCCACGCGCGGCCTTTGATGGCAGCGGTTCAAAGGCGACAGGCGCGGTCTCCTCGTTGAAACTGGCAATCAGGCGCAGCGGCGCGCGGGGCGTCAATGTCTGGGCCGTTTCCCCGAACGCACGCGACGTGACAATCAGCACATGCCC
>DATFJQ010000084.1:0-5170 GCA_035269125.1 Roseovarius sp. | reverse complement strand
AGGGGCCACCTTGTAGGCCGCGCCGTTCGCGCAATCCACGACCACGCGCAACCCGTCCAACCGCCGCCGCGACGGAAAGGTTGTCTTGGCATATTCCACGTAACGACCGCGCGCGTCTTCGAACCGCTTGGCACGGCCAATATTTTCCGGTGCGGAGGGGGTTACGCCCTTGTGCATCAAAGCCTCGATCCCGGCTTCGGCCTCATCGCTCAGTTTGAAACCATCCGGCCCGAAAAACTTGATCCCGTTGTCACAGGCTGGGTTGTGGCTGGCCGAAATCATCACGCCAACATCGGCGCGCAAACCATGCGTCAGATAGCCGATAGCAGGGGTTGGCATCGGCCCCAGCAAAAACACGTTCATCCCGGTCGAGGTGAACCCCGCCGTCAGGGCGTTTTCGATCATATAGCCCGAAAGGCGCGTGTCTTTCCCGATCACCACGCGATGCTCGTGCTTGTCACGCCGGAAATAGCGTCCCGCGGCTTCACCCAGCTTGAGGGCCATTTCCGCGGTCATTGGCCAAGAGTTTGCCTGACCTCTGACACCATCTGTGCCAAACAGCTTTTGTGACATACTCGCTATCCTTCGCGGTCTTAACAATGCAGCATTTTAGCTGCTTTCCTTAGCTTATCCCTTAGCCGAGCTGTAACACACTGTCCAATATGCGATTCAAAAGTGTTGCCGTTATGCGCGATCGCCTGCGCAGGTCGTGTTTCAAGCGCGGCACTGCCCGAGTCGTGATTGACGCGCGAAAGTCGGCACTGCATTAAAGATCAAGGGGCAGGTCGAAAAAGGGTATTCACTATGAAAATCGCCATGATCGGAACGGGTTATGTGGGGCTTGTGTCGGGGGTCTGTTTCTCGGACTTTGGGCATGATGTGGTCTGCGTCGACAAAGACCCGGCCAAGATCGAAAAACTGGAACGCGGTGAGATACCGATTTTCGAGCCCGGCCTGGATCGGCTTCTGGCCAAGAACGTCGAGGCGGGCCGCCTGTCATTTACCATGGATTTGCCAAGCGCGATTGATGGCGCTGATGCGGTGTTTATCGCTGTCGGCACCCCCACCCGACGCGGCGATGGCCATGCTGACCTTAGCTATGTGATGGCTGCCGCCGAGGAAATCGCCCGCACCGCGGATCATTATCTGGTCATCGTCACCAAGTCGACGGTGCCGGTGGGCACCAACCGGCAGGTCAAGCATACGGTGAAAAAGGCCAACCCCGATCTGGATTTCGATGTTGCCTCAAACCCCGAATTCCTGCGCGAAGGCGCGGCGATTGATGATTTCATGAAGCCTGACCGTGTCGTGGTGGGCGTCCAAACCGAGCGCGCGGCCGATGTCATGGCCGAAATTTACCGCCCGCTTTACCTGCGTGAATTCCCTATCATCACCACCGATCTGGAAAGTGCCGAGATGATCAAATACGCGGCCAATGCGTTTTTGGCGACCAAGATCACCTTTATCAATGAGATTGCGGCCCTATGCGAACGGACAGGCGCGGATGTCAAACAGGTCTCCAAGGGGATGGGGATGGACGGGCGCATCGGAAACAAGTTTTTGCATGCCGGGCCGGGCTATGGTGGCAGTTGTTTTCCAAAAGACACCCGCGCATTGGCCCGCACAGGGCAGGATTTCAGCGTTCCGATGCAGATCACCGAAAAGGTGATTTCCGTCAACGAAGAGGTCAAGCGCCGTATGATCGACAAGTTGCAAGACCTGTGTGGTGGCAGCTTCAATCAAAAGACAATTGCCGTCTTGGGGGTGACCTTCAAGCCAAACACCGACGACATGCGCGAGGCGCCGTCTTTGACGATTGTTCCGGCCCTTGTGGGCGGTGGCGCCAAGGTCAAGGTGTGCGACCCGCAAGGTCAGCACGAAGGCGTTGACCTATTGCCGGGTGTGCATTGGGTCGATGACCCATACAAATGCGTGCACAAGGCCGATCTGTTGGTCATCCTGACCGAATGGAACGAGTTCCGGGCGCTGGATCTCAAGCGGATCGCGCGCAAGATGACCACACCCCGTTTGGCCGATCTGCGCAACATCTATTCAGTCAAGGATGCCAAGCGCGCGGGCTTTGCAGCCTACGAAAGCGTGGGCCGCGCGGGCTTTGTGAAAGAGCCAGCCGCTGACGATCAGGCATAGGGCTCGCCGCACGCTCCACGCTTGGGCCTCAGCCGCCCCGCGCAATCAAAACATCCACATGCGCCGCCGCACTGCGCGACAGCGCGTCCAGATTGTACCCGCCTTCAAGGCAGGACAGGACACGCCCTTTGCAGTGATTGTCGGCCAGATCACACAAACGGCCGGTCAGCCATGTGAAATCGTCTTCGGTCCAGCGCAGTTCGGCCAGTGGATCGTCTTGGTGCGCATCGAACCCGGCAGACAGGATCAGCAACTCGGGGCTGAACTCCTCCAATGCGGGGAAAACCGTTTCCTCGTAGGCCTGCCGCATTGCACCGCCATCACTGATCGGGTCCAGCGGCACGTTCAGGACATTGTCATGCGCGCCGCGTTCATCCGGTTTGCCGGTGCCGGGCCATAGCGGAAACTGATGCGACGAGACGAAATAGGCCCGCGGTTCGGACCACAGCAGATCTTGTGTGCCATTGCCATGATGCACGTCGAAATCCACCACGGCGACGCGGGTCAGCCCATGCCGTTCAAGCGCATGGCGCGTGGCGATGGCTGCGGTGCCGAACAGGCAAAATCCCATCGCGCGCTGTGTTTCGGCATGGTGACCGGGCGGGCGCGTGGCGACAAAGGCGTTGTCGACCTTGCCGCCCAGCACCAGATCGGCCCCAAGCACGGCACCGCCGACACCGCGCATTGCCGCGTCGTAGGATCCGGGCGACATCCACGTATCGGCGTCCAGCTGCGCAATCCCTTCGCCGGGTTCGGCGGCCCGTATCTTTTCAATATGCGCCTGAGGATGCACCAGCCGCACGTCGTCTTGCGTGCCCAAAGGGGCCTCGAACCGCTCAAGCGTTTTGCCCTCAAGCGCGTCCAGAACATGCGATAGCCGGGCGATTTGTTCAGGATGGCCATCCGGTGTGCGGTGCTTCAGGCAATCGGAATGGGTAATCAATGCGGTTGTCATGGGGCCTCCGGTGATTTGAGTGGAAAATGAACGCGAAACGGCGCGCTTGTCCAGTGCAGGCTTGTTGCGGCGCGCGCCCCGTGCCACCCTTGGGCCAATGGAAAACGAAATTCTACAAGCCCCGCAAGAGATTGCGGTCAGTCTTTGGGAGCAGGCCCAAGTGCTTGTCGAGGGCCTGATGCGGCCATGGAATGCCTATCAGGTGGCCATTGCGATTGGCCTGTTTGTGGCCGCGCATCTTTTGTCACGGTTTTTGGGGCCGTATGTGCATGCGTGGATGCGTGGGCGTGAGGGCTGGCCGAAATGGCGGATGCGCTTTTTGGTGATGCTGCATCGCCGATTGCGGCTGATCTTTTTCGTTGCCCTGATATGGCCCTCGGTCTGGATCATGCAATCGGTGACATGGCCCAGCCGGTCTTACCTGTTGGATATTCTGGCCAGTCTTGCGCTGGCATGGCTTTTGATCACCATCCTGACGCGGTTCATCGTCAACGGCTTTATCCGGGCGATGGTGCGCTACGTGGCGTGGACATGGGTCACCCTGGGTATTCTGGGCCTGACCGACGAAGCCCAGACCCTGCTGGACAGTATCGCCGTGGAACTGGGCGAAATGCGCCTGTCGCTGTGGCTGGTGTTGCAGGCGGTGGGCCTGATCGCCGTGCTGATGTTCGCCGCGCGCTTCGTGTCACGCACGACCGCCGCGCAAATTCGCCAGAACAAGGAAATCTCGCCCTCGATGCAGGTGCTTGCGGTCAAGTTTCTGCAAGTCATCTTGTATGGCGCGGCGTTCTTTATCGGTTTGCGCGCCGTCGGCGTGGACCTGACCGGACTTGCGGTTCTGTCCGGCGCCATTGGTGTCGGTCTTGGTTTTGGCCTGCAAAAAGTAGTGTCGAATCTTGTGTCCGGTGTGATCCTGCTGCTGGATCGGTCGATCAAGCCGGGTGACGTGATCTCGCTTGGGGAAACCTTTGGTTGGATCAACAGCCTTGGCGCGCGCTATGTGTCGATCACCACCCGCGACGGCAAGGAATACCTGATTCCCAACGAAGACCTGATCACCGGGCAGGTGGTGAACTGGTCGCATTCCAATGATTACGTGCGGCTCGATATTTATTTCGGCACGGCCTACACCGACGATCCGCACAAGGTGCGCCGTATCGCCATAGACGCCGCGAAGGGCGTTGAAAGAGTGTTGGAAATCAAACCGCCGGTTTGCCATATCGTTGGCTTTGGCGACAGCAGCGTCGATTACATCCTGCGGTTCTGGATACGTGACCCAACCGGCGGGCTGACCAATATTCGCGGCAATGTCTATCTGGCGCTGTGGGATGCGTTTCAGGAAAACGAGATTTCCATTCCGTTTCCACAGCGTGAGGTCACGGTGCTGGAGGGCTCGACACTGGACACGCGCAGGTCGTCGGATCGGCCGGGTTTGCCTGACTGACGGGCATGTTCAAGCCCGGGTTTGCCTGTGGTGCAGGCATTCATTGAAAAGTCTTGTTCGAATTGCTATTTTCACGCCATGCCCGGCACCGGGGCGGAACGGTGTGCAACGAAGGAGGACTATGTCCTGTCTTTTACGACTGATGCGGCTGGGGCCGCTGAATATGGGGTGCACGCAATGACCCCCCCCAAGGACACAACAAGCGAAGCGCAGCTTGAGCGTATCCTTACCTCGCTTGATGATGACAAAGCCGAAGATGTCGTGCAAATCGACCTGCGCGGAAAATCCGCCATGGCGGATTACATGATCATCTGTTCGGGCCGGTCGTCGCGTCAGGTTGCCGCGATCTCGGAAAAGCTGGCCGATAGGCTCAAGCAAGAGTTCGGAATCCTGTCCAAGACCGAAGGTAAGGAAACGGGCGATTGGGTGCTGATCGACACGGGCGATGTGATCGTTCATGTCTTTCGTCCCGAAGTGCGCGAGTTTTACCAGTTGGAGAAGATGTGGCTGCCTGCCGGGCAAGCCGCGGCTTCTGCCGACAGCTGAATGCGCGTCCATATCTGCGCCGTGGGCCGGATGAAACCCGGCCCCGAGCGTGATTTGACGACAGATTACCTGACCCG
>DATFJQ010000083.1:0-16560 GCA_035269125.1 Roseovarius sp. | reverse complement strand
CTGTCAAACCGTCAACGATACCCTCAATGGCTGAATCGATGTCGGCATCGTCAAACACAAGGATCGGCGGGGTGTCGTCCAACTCTAGCATGACGGTTTTGCCGTGGCCGGAGGTCAATTGCCGGATGGCCCGCCCTGCTTCGGTTGGCCCCTCAAAGGCGATCATGTCAACGCCCTCATGCTGTGCCAGCATGTTGCCCGCGCGCTCATCCCCGGTGACGATGTTGATCACGCCGTCGGGCAGCCCCGCCATGCGGGACAGGTCGGCCAGCAGCAGTGCGCTTAGGGTGGTGTTGCCCGAGGGGGTGATGACCACCGTGTTGCCCGCCGCCAGCGCCGGAGCCAGCCGGGCGGCCAGTGAGGCCAGCGGCGCAGTGTCGCCGATGATCACGGCGCAGACCCCTTGCGCTGCCCGACCGGGAAACATGGGGTGCATCTGATGGGCCAGCCCTGCGTGATACTCGAACTGCCGCTGTACCAGAGGTAAGACAATATCGCGCACCCTGCGCAGTGGCTGGCCGCTGTCCAGCGCCTCCATCACACTTAACAGTCGCGCGTTGTCTTGCGCCATGCGGGCCAAGGCGCGCAAATGGCGCGCCCGCCCCGCGCCGCCCAGATCGGCCCATGCGCCCTGTGCTTTGCGCGCCGCCGTCACTGCGGCATCAATATCACTTGGCCCGGCCTGTGTCAGCGTGGCCAGCACCTCGCCCGTAGCGGGGTTGCGGCTGTCTGGCCCATCGCCAGGTGGCGTAAAGCTTCCATTGATGAATTGCCCGAACCGGTCGCCCTGATCCACCAGCCACGCCAACGCATCTGCGGCGCTTTCGGAGGCAGGGCCATAGCGCAGCGCCTGATCGTTTTGATGTTGGGTCATTTTCTTATCCCGATTTCGCACATTGAAATTGCGCCGCTGCCGTACTGCGCATCAGCCCATCGCATGGCGCCATCCAACCGACCCGTGCCCGCTTATCATGCGGTCCAATTCTTGCTCGATATCGCCCAGCAGGGAGGATGCCCCAAATCGGAACAGATCGGGCGACAGCCATGGCGCGCCCAATTCCTCGTTCACCATGATCAGCCACGTCAGCGCATCATTCGCCCGCGAAATCCCGCCCGCCGGTTTCATACCAACCCGCCAGCCGGTGCGCGCATGATAGGCACGGATCATGCGCAGCATGACCAAACCGACCGGCAGCGTGGCGTTCACCGGCTCTTTCCCGGTTGAGGTCTTGATGAAATCGGCGCCCGCCATCATCGCCACCAGCGAGGCCCGCGCCACGTTGCGCAGATCGCCCAATTCGCCAGTGGCCAAAATCGCCTTCATATGCGCCGGGCCACAGGCCGCGCGGAACGCGCGCAGTTCCTCGTAAAGCGCCTGCCATTTGCCTTCCAGCACATGGCGGCGGGAGATCACGATGTCGATCTCCTGCGCGCCGGCGCTAACGCTTTCCTCGATCTCGGCGACACGCAGGTGAAACGGCGACAGGCCCGCCGGAAACCCGGTTGAGACCGCGGCCACCGGAATGCCCGACCCCTCCAGTGCCGCGCGCGCTGGTTCGATCATCTCGTGATAGACGCAAACCGCCGCCACCGTCATGCCGTCTTGCCCAAGGGCTTGCGCCAGATCGGGGCGCAGCGGGCGGCGGGCCTTGGCGCATAAACGACGCACCCGGTCAGCGGTGTCATCGCCCGACAGGGTGGTCAGGTCCATGCAGGCAATCGCGCGACACAGCCAAAGGGCCTTGTTGTCTTTCGGCAAGCGGCGCAAGCCCGGCAGGGCGGCGGCCCTTCGGTGCACGGCTGCGGAATTCACACGGACGGAGCGCAGCCAGCCGATATCAAGGTCAATCCCGTCATTGCGCGGCTTCATCGCTTGCGGCAGGTGGCTGACGTGATCCTGTCCAAGGCTTTGCATCGTATGATCCGTTTGAGGGGGTGTGGCTCTGGCCGTAACGCTCGCATGATGGCCGGGCCTTGGCAAGCAAGCTGCGTATCACAGATGCAAATGAGAATGGTTCGCAGTTGCATTGACTCCCATGCCCGACCACCGCATATTCCCATCCATGATGAGACAAAAATCAAGATCACTCAGCCGGCGGGATGTTCTAGCCCTGACCACAAGCGCGGCGCTGGTGGCGGCCAGCCCGCTGCGCGCGCAATCCGCGCCACTCAGCGTGGTTGCCTCCACCGGTATGATTGCCGATGTCGCCCGCGTTGTCGGTGGTGGCGCCGTGCAAGTACAGGCGCTGATGGGGCCGGGTATCGACCCGCATTCCTATCGACAGACGCGCAGCGATATCGTCGCGCTGACCCGCGCTGATCTGGTGTTGTGGAATGGCTTGTATCTTGAGGCTCAGATGCAAGATTTTTTGCGGAAACTTGCCGAACGCACCCCGGTTTTCGCTGTGGGCGAAGCCGTGCCGCATGATCGGCTGATCGCCCATCAGGATTACGACGGCAAGTTTGATCCGCATGTCTGGATGGTACCAGACTTGTGGGCCCATGTGGTGCGCGCGGTCCAAGATGCGCTGACAGCCGCCGCCTCCGACCGTGCCGATCTGTTCATCGCAAACGCGGATACCTACCTTGCACAGCTCGATCGCCTCGGCACCTATGCCGCGGGCGTTTTAGGCACCGTGCCCCAGCCGTCGCGTGTGCTGCTCACGGCGCATGATGCCTTTGGCTATTTCGGTCGCGCTTACGGCTTTGAGGTGCTGGGTATTCAAGGCATTTCGACGGAATCCGAGGCGGGGTTGGGCCGTATCCGGGCCTTGGTCGATCTTCTGGTCCAGCGTGATATCAAGGCGGTGTTTGTCGAAACTTCGGTCTCTGATCGCAACATTCGCGCCTTGGTCGAAGGCGCAGCGGCGCGCGGCCACAATGTGCAAATCGGTGGCGAGCTGTTTTCCGACGCAATGGGGCCGCTGGGTACGTATGAAGGCACCTATCTGGGCATGATCGATCATAATGCCACCACCATCGCTGCAGCCCTCGGCGGGCAGGTGCCGCCACGCGGGATGGATGGTAAACTTCGGGCGGGGTTATAGGATGATGCTGGACGCTACCCAAGCTATTGATCCCGGTACGCTCGGCATCGCCGACAGCCCCTTGGCCCTACGCGGCCTTACGGTCACCTATGGCGATAGCCCGGCCCTTGATGCAGCCGAGGCGACGTTTCAACTGGGGCAGATGACCGCCATCATCGGCCCCAATGGTGCTGGCAAGTCCACCTTGTTGAAATCCGCTCTTGGCATCGTCCAGCCGGTGTCCGGTCGCGTCACTTGCTGGGGCCAGCCCCTGACGCGCCAACGCCACCGCATCGCCTATGTGCCGCAGCGCGCCAGCGTCGACTGGGATTTCCCGACACGGGTGCTGGATGTGGTGCTGATGGGGCTTTATCGGCAGCTTGGCTTGCTTGGCCGGGTCCGCGCCCGTCACCGCGATGCGGCCATGGCCTGCCTGTCGCGCGTCGGAATGGAGGGTTTCGCCACACGCCAGATCGGCCAGTTGTCAGGCGGGCAACAACAGCGCGTCTTTCTTGCCCGCGCATTGGCGCAGGATGCGGATCTCTACCTGCTTGATGAACCCTTGGCGGGGGTCGACGCGGCCACCGAACAGGCCATTATCGACGTGCTCAAATCGCTGAAATTCGAAGGACGCAGCATCGTGGCTGTACATCACGACCTTTCGACCGTGGCCGAATATTTCGACCGCGTGCTGCTGCTCAACCGTCATTGCATTGCCGAAGGCCCTGTGCCGACCGCCTTTACCAATACCAATTTGCACACCGCCTATGGCGGGCGGCTGACAACAGCGCTGCCGGGGCTCGCGCAATGAGGTCGCCTGCCTTCTTTTGTTCAAAAATATCCCGGGGAGCGCGAGGGGCTGGCCCCTCGCATGCCAGCCCGATGTGCCGCCCATGCTGATAGAAGCGCTGAGCTTGCAACTTGGCTACAACGCCACGCTTGTGACGATTGGCGCGGGCCTTTTGGGAGCGGCAGCCGGTGCTGTAGGTACGTTCTTGTTTCTGGGCAAACGCGCCTTGGTCAGCGATGCGGTCAGTCACGCCACTTTGCCAGGTATCGCGCTGGCGTTTCTTGCCATGGTCGCGCTGGGTGGCGACGGTCGCGCATTGCCGGGGCTGTTGCTTGGGGCAGCCGTCTCGGCGGGGGCGGGCCTGTTGTGCATCAGTTGGCTGACCGCCCGCACCCGCTTGGCCGAGGATGCGGCGATCGGGGCTGTTCTATCGGTGTTTTTTGGCGCGGGCGTGGTGCTGCTGACGGTGATCCAGACGTTGGGTGCAGGGCGTCAAGCCGGGCTTGAGACCTTCCTTTTGGGCGCGACCGCCGGCATGCTGCGGGCCGATGCGTTGGTCATTGCTGTGGGCGGGGGGCTGATTCTGGTGTCGGCGCTGGTGCTGCGCCGCCCAATGCTGATGGTGGCCTTCGATCCCGGTTACGCCACCGCGCAGGGTATGAACGTGCGACAAATCGAACTGGCCATGATGGCGCTGGCCATGGCGATAACCGTGGTGGGGTTGAAAATCGTGGGCCTGATCCTGATCGTTGCACTGCTGATCATACCACCGGCCGCCGCGCGGTTTTGGACGGACCGGGCGGGTGGCGTGATCGCGCTGGCGGGGCTGATCGGTGCGGTGTCGGGCTATGGCGGCGCTGCGATCTCGGCCACGGCACCCGGTTTGCCCACTGGTCCTGTCATCGTGTTGCTGGCCGCAGGGCTCTTTGCGCTGTCGTTTCTGGTCGCACCCCGGCGTGGCGTGCTGGCCGTAGGTTTGCGCCGCCGCAAGGTGCGCCCATGATGGGGGCCGAATTCGTGTCTTTGTCCCTGACGCCGATGGTGATCGGCACGTTGGCTGCGATGGCCTGCGCGTTGCCGGGCAATTTTTTGCTGCTGCGCCGTCAGGCTTTGATTGGTGATGCGATCAGCCATGTTGTGTTGCCTGGGATCGTGGTGGCTTTTCTGCTTACCGGCGTGGTAGCAGCAGGGCCGATGATGTTAGGCGCAGGTGCCGCCGCGCTGATTGCCGTGCTGCTGATCGAGGTGATCCGCCGCCTTGGCGGGATCGAGCCGGGCGCGGCCATGGGGGTGGTCTTTACCACCATGTTCGCGGGCGGCGTTCTGTTGCTTGAGCTTAGCGATACCTCAAACGTGCATCTGGACGTGCAGCACGCGCTTTATGGCAACCTAGAAAGCCTAATCTGGCTGGATGCCACCGGTTGGGCCTCGCTGGTGGACGCAACGGCCTTGCAGGGCCTGCCACCCGAATTGCCGCGCATGGCTGCGGTGCTGGCTGGGATGGCGGCGCTCACCGCACTGCTTTGGCGGCCGCTGAAACTGTCGACATTCGATGAGGGCTTTGCCCAGACCCTGGGCCTGCCGGTCCGCGGTATCGGCCTTTTGCTGGTGGTGATGGCTGCCATCGCTGCTGTGGCGGCATTCGACGCGGTTGGGTCAATCATTGTGATCGCCATGTTCATCTGCCCACCTGCGGCCGCGCGGCTGATGACCAACCGGCTGGAACGTCAGGTCTGGTGGAGCCTTGGTTTTTCCGCCTTGTGCGCAGTTCTCGGCTATGTGTTGGCGGGCTATGGTCCGATCTGGCTGGGTGGCGCGCATGCGGTCAGTGCGGCAGGCATGATTGCGACCGTGTCAGGTGTGCTGCTGGGGCTGACAGCGGTTTTCGGTCCTTATCGTACAAAGGTTTGAAAAAGGAGCGCCTTCGGCGCGCAGTTTTGTTGATATGAGGGGCGCTGCCCCTCAAACTCCCCGGGATATTTTTAAACAAAAGAAGGGCTAGGTCGTCATATCGAAAGCTGTGGCAAGCTTGGACAATCCGGTGGGCAGAAGATGTTCTGACGCGTGGGTTTCAACCGGCACGCCCTGATCCAAAAGTGCCGATCCGATCCCTGAGGCGTCGCCGTCAGGTGCGATGAGGATGACCTGTTGGCCTAGCCAATAAGGCCTTGCCGCCGCCAGTTCGGCCCCGATCAGGTGCCCGGTAATCGCTGCGCGGTTGCCCGTAACCTGTGCCGCGCGCAGATGCGCGGCCAGCCGTTCGGGGCGGCTGAGGCTATCGGCCACCGCGTTGGGATCAGGTGGCGTTGTGCCATCAAGAGCTATGGTTAATTGCGGTGTCAGTGTGCTTTGGCAGCTTACGGCTTCGCCCGCGCTTACATGGATCCAATGGCGCACATCGCCGTGCGACGCGCAAATCACACCATCCCAGTTTGGCCGCTTGGCGAGCGCCCCGGCGATCCAGATCCGCACCCATGCGCCGATCACATCGGGCGGGTTGGTTTGCGTCAAGGCGGGCAATCGCGTGCCGCTTTCAGGTAGGATTGTACAGGGCAGCATATCCGGCGCCCCGTCACCGATATGCACGGTGTGGGAGGCGTCAAACGCCAGATGCGCCAATGCTCCGGCCTCATCGGGGCCGTGGGCGCTGCGGGTCAGGGTTGGTCCTTGCATGGCATGGGCCACCACGCCAACCCCGTCGCGGCCCATGACGATCCAGTCAGGCATTGATCAGCCCCGATCCAGTTGACGGACCAGCCCAGCCATGTCGTAGCCTGCGTTTCGCGTGGCGTTGATGATGTCCTCGCCGCTCAATTTGCCATGACTGACGATGGACCAAAGCATCGTGCAGCGTGTGCCGGATCGGCAATAGGCCAGCATAGGCTTGGGCATCTCATCCAGCGCGGTTGCGAATTCTTGCGCGGCTTGTGGTGTGACCATGCCTGACACGATCGGCACACAGCGCACCTCTAGCCCGGCATCGCGCGCGGCTTGGGCAATGCTGTCAAACTCGGGTTGCCCGAATTCTTCGTCATCGGGGCGGTTGCACATGATCGAGCAGAACCCGGCGGCTTTGATAGCGGGAATGTCTTGCGCTTGGATCTGCGGGCTGACCGCGTAATCCGGTGTGATCTGGCGAATGTCCATGGCGCGCCTCCTTGGGTTGCCCAGCCATATGGGCCGAAACGGTGTCTGATTTCAATGCTGGGCCTGCTTTGGTGTGCCTTTGGCGTTGAGGTTTAGGCCGGGGCCGGAGCTGACTTTGCCATATGACTGTTATGCGCGACCAAAACGGTCACATCGGCCTTGATTAGGGCAAATTCTGGTTATATTGGCCGAAGCTTTTCAAATTTTGGGAAAAACGATCACTCAACCCGTGCTAGTATGCGTCATTCCGCCGCGCATATCAGGCGATGCGGAGAAAAACAGAACGAGGGAGTTCACATATGTCCGGAAAATTCGTCGTCGGATATGACGGCAGCGAAGCCGCGCAACGCGCGTTGGATTTCGCAATAGAGCGCGCTGCGGCGCAAGGGGGCAGCGTGTTGATTGCGCATGTCCTGGAATGGTCACCCTATTCCTTCCTGACGCCCAATGAACTTGAAGAGCGTCACAAACGCCGCCGTGAAGAGCTGGAGCGCGCCGAAACTGCCCTGATGGCCCCGGTTGTCAAGGCGGCATCAGGCAAAGGCGCCGAGATCGAAAGCGTCATTCGCTACGGTCGCATTGCCGAAGTGCTGTGCGACATCGCCAAGGAAAACAAGGCAGGCCAAATTTTTATCGGGCGCAACGGCCATTCGGCCTGGGGCGCACGGGTTTTTGGATCGGTCGCGAGCGCGCTTGTGCAAACGGCCCCGGTGCCGTGCACCATCGTGCCGTAAATGCCAGACAACGACAGGGAACATTCCATGTATCGCACAATTTCACGGGCGGCTGGTGCCGCAGCCGGGCTTGGCCTGATGGGCACGGCCCCGGCATTTGCACAATCAGTTGATGAAACCGTCAACCAAATCTTTTCAAACTCAACTGGCTGGTTCGTCAGCTTTATCTTCAGCCCCTTTCCGGGCACGTCCTTTCCATGGATCGTGGCATGGCTGGTCATCGCGGCCACGGTCTTTACGATTTACTTCGTGTTCATTCAGTTCCGCGCTTTCGGGCATGCGATTTCGTTGGTCAAGGGCGATTATTCCGATCCCAATGACGCAGGCGAAGTCAGCCACTTTCAGGCGCTGGCCACTGCGCTGTCGGGCACTGTTGGTCTTGGGAATATCGCCGGGGTCGCGGTGGCGGTCGGCATCGGCGGGCCGGGGGCCACGTTCTGGATGATCCTTGCGGGTCTGATGGGCATGGCGACCAAGTTCACCGAATGTACCCTGGGTGTGAAATACCGCAACGAATACGAAGACGGCACCGTTTCCGGCGGCCCGATGTATTACCTGACCAAGGGTTTTGCCGAACGCGGCCTGCCGGGGGGCAAGATTCTGGCGGTCATGTTCTCGATCTTTTGTATTCTTGGCGCGCTTGGTGGCGGCAACATGTTCCAGGCCAATCAAGCGCATCAACAGATCAGCGGCATTGTGGGCGATTATCCGGGCTGGATCACGGGTGTGATCTTTGCATTGGTGGTGTTTGCGGTCATCGTCGGTGGTTTGAAATCCATTGCGCGGGTGACTGAAAAGGTCGTGCCGTTCATGGGCGTGACCTATGTGCTGGCCGCGCTGGTTATCATCATAATGAACGCCGATATGATCGGCTGGGCGTTTGGCCAGATTTTCGAGGGCGCGTTTACCGGTCTTGGTGTTGCCGGCGGCATGGTTGGTGCGCTGATCCAAGGCTTTAAACGGGCTGCGTTTTCGAACGAGGCAGGCGTTGGTTCGGCGGCGATTGCCCACTCGGCGGTGCGCACCAAGGAACCGATCACCGAAGGCTTCGTTTCGCTGCTTGAGCCTTTCATCGACACAGTGGTGATCTGCACAATGACCGCGTTGGTCATCATCATCTCGGGGCAGCTTTTGACCGATCCGGAAACCGGCCTGTATTTGGTGGGTGAATCGGGCATGATCCAAACCGCTGATGGTTCTTCGGGTGTCAGCCTGACATCTGCGGCCTTTGGAACCGCCTTTGGATGGTTCCCCTATGTTCTGGCGCTGGCGGTTGTCCTGTTCGCGTTCTCGACCATGATCAGCTGGTCTTATTATGGCCTCAAGGCGTGGACCTATCTGTTCGGCGAGGGCAAGAGCAAAGAGATCGCGTTCAAGGTGATCTTCTGCATCTTCGTGGTGATCGGGGCGTCGGCCAATCTTGGCCCGGTGATCGACTTCTCGGATGCGGCGATCTTTGCGATGGCGGTGGTCAACGTGTTCGGCCTCTACTTCCTGATGCCCATCGTTCGGCGTGAACTGCACAGCTATCTTGAGCGCCTGAAATCCGGTGAAATCAAGAAGTTCAACTAAATTTCGCAACCTGCGGATTACAGGGCCGGCGTGTTATGCGCCGGCCTTTTTGTTGGACCAATGCCGCGCCATGGCGCGCACATGTGGCACAACTGTTGAACCAAAGAGCGGGGCTTCTTACCTATGATGTGCATTTTCACAAGACTTTATGGAGGATCCCATGGACGAAAAACAAGCCTATCAGGACAAGCTCAACGCCAAGCTGGATGAGTGGAAAGCCGAGATCGAAAAGCTTCAGGCCAAGGCGCAAGGCGCGCAGGCCGATGCGCAGATCGAATATCAGAAACAGATCGAAGACCTGAAAAATCGCCGCGACGAAATGCAGGAGGAGCTACAGAAGCTTCAGAACGCCCAAAGCGCCGCATGGAACGACATGAAGGCAGGCGCAGACAAGGCATGGGATGCCATGACCGAGGCAATGCAGGACGCGTGGAAACGCTTTAGCTGACCGTGTGATCGAATGCGCACCCTTGATTGAACAGGGCGCGCATTCTTTGCCGGGTATGTCGCGCCGTTCAGGCTGCGGCAAAACCTTTGTCCAGTGCCGAGATGATTTGGTTTACCTCGGCCTCGGTGATGGTCAGGGGCGGTGACATCAGAATATTATGCGCTCCAAGCCGGACCATTGCGCCGTTTTCATAGGCGGTCTGGTGAATGCGCTTCATCGTGGCGGCATCCATCGGGGTCTTGGAATCGCGGTCGCTGACAATCTCAATCCCTGTCATCAGGCCATGACCGCCCCGCACATCACCGATGATGTCGTGCTTGGTCGCCAGTTCACAGACCCCGTCATACAATTGCTGACCGCGCGCCGCGGCGTTGGTTTTGGTATCGAGCCGCAGGGTTTCCGACAGGCAGGCCACAACCGCCGCGGCGCCCACCGGATGCGCCGAATAGGTATAACCGTGCCAAATTGCGCCCTCGGGGCCGGAATTTTCGAAGACCTCGGCCACCTTTTCGCCGATCATCACCGCACCGACCGGGAAATACCCACTGGTGATGCCCTTGGCGCAAGTCATCATATCAGGCTTTACGCCCCAATGCCGCGCGCCCGACCAGTCACCCGTGCGCCCAAAGCCGGTGATCACCTCGTCCGAGATCATCAGGATGCCGTATTTATCGCAAACCTCCCGCATCAGCTTCATAAAGCTGGCGTCAGGTACGATCACGCCGCCTGCGCCCTGAATCGGTTCCATGATAAAGGCGGCGATGGTGCTTGGGTCTTGAAATTCGATCTCGTCCACAGCGGCGGCAGCGATTTTGCGGGCCAGCATTTCAGGGTCAATGGTATCGAACGGGTTGCGATAGGTGTAGGGGCTGGGCAAGTGATAACAGCCCGGCAAAAGTGGCTCGTAATTGATGCGGAAACGATTGTTGCCGTTCACACTGGCCCCGCCAAAATGCGTGCCGTGATAACCCTTTTTCAGGCTCAGGAACTTGGTGCGTGTGGGTTCCCCACGCAAGCGGTGATACTGCCGCGCAAGCCGCAGGGCGGTTTCGACACTGTCCGATCCGCCGCTGGTAAAGAAGCTGCGCACCATGCCGTCCTCGGCGAAAAACTCTTGCACGGCATAGGACGCTTCGATCGCGGTCGGGTTGCTGGTGCCCGCAAAGGCCGAATAATAGGGCAACTCCCACAGTTGATCGGCAATTGCTTGTTTCACCGCGTCGTTCGAATAGCCAAGGTTCACGCACCATAGGCCACCCACGGCATCGACCGTGCGGTGCCCGTCAATGTCGATAATCTCGACACCTTCGGCCCCTTTGATGATCCGGGGCGCGTTTTCGCGCGCCTCTCCGGGATGGCCCATCGGGTGCCAAAGGTGTTTGGCGTTCATCTCGCGCAGGAAATTGTCATCTTTCATCGTGCAGCTCCGTTCGATCCCTGAGTCGGAAATTTGATCAAACTGTTGCACTGGCGCGGTGGCGCTGTCCAGAGGAAGCCGCGCGTTAGACCGGACAAGCCGGTGACTGCCTGCTTGGGGGCACCGGAAACTTCAAAAGTTTCCGGTTCGATTTCATTTAAAGAAATCGGCTGTGGCGCGGGTCAGGGCGTTGTCCTCAAGCCAACTCTTACCCGGTCAAAATGCTGCTCACCTTCAGCGCGCGCTGTGTGTTTCCTTCAACCTTCAGCTTGCCCGACATGAAGGCCATCACCGGATTTTGCTCGCCCGACAGAATGTTGCGAAATACTGCATCGCTGGCGATCAGCACAACGTCCGCGTCTTCGTCCCCGATGCGCGCGCCGGTTTCGTCCAGCATCACACTACCGGCGTCGGTGATCACCAGCTTGGCAGTACCCTTGATCGTGCCCCGCGCCTTCGGGGTCAGGGTGTCGATATAGGATTGGATGATGTCGTTCATTCTTGCCTCACACTACGGGGTTGCAGCGGGCAGCTTGGCAAAATTCAGGTCAGGGGCAATCTGAACCCTACGTCAGATGGGGGGCGTTTTGCGGATGTTGCACAAAACGAGCGCAGCTTACCACCGGCTGAGCGCGTCCTCGTCCTCGTCCTTGGCGGCGACCCAATCGGCTGCTGTGCCGCTGACTTCTTTCTTCCAAAACGGCGCGCGGGATTTGAGAAAATCCATAAGAAATTCGGCGCCTTGAAAGGCATCGGCCCGGTGTGGGGCTGCTGTGGCGACCATCATGATCACCTCGTCCGGGTGCAGTTTGCCATAGCGGTGGATGACCAGAATATCACCCAAAGTCCAACGGCTTAGCGCCTCTTTGGCGATCTTTTCGATCGCCTTTTCGGTCATGCCGGGGTAATGCTCGATCTCCATGACGTCCAGATCCCCGTCGTTCAGATCGCGCACGATCCCGGTAAACGTCACCAGCGCCCCCATGCCAGTCTGTTTCGCGGCAAAGGCGTTGGCCTCGGCCCCTAGATCGAATGGTGCTTCCCGAACCCGGATATCCACAGTTAGCCCCCTGTCATCGGTGGAAAAAACGCGACTTCGCGTGCGTCTTTCAGGGGCGCATCAAAGTCGGTCAATTCCTGATCGACCGCCACCCGCAACGCGTCGAGATCGCCAAAGGCGGCGGCATACCGCTCTTCCCTCTCGCGCAGTTCATTCACCAAATCCCGCACGGTGGCCGCGTTGGTTTCAACCTTGTCTTTTGGGCGCCCCACCCGTTCTCGCACCCATGCAAAATATAGCACGTCCATGGTTCAATCCTTTAGATAGGGCTTGGATTTGGATAAGTAATCATAGCCCGTGATCAATGTCAGCGCGGCTGCAATCCACAATAGCCACAGCCCCGCGTGCCCTAGCAAAACAGCGCCTTGCGTCTGCGCTCCGAAATAGTGCTCGAACACGCCTTGGGCAAAAAGAACTGCAATGGCAACCATTTGCGTTGTGGTTTTCCACTTGGCCAATTGCGTGACCTTCAGCAATCCAGCGGTATCGCCCAAAAATTCACGCAACCCGCTGACAAATACTTCGCGGAACAAAATCACCGTAGCGGGCAAAACCAGCCAAGGTGACATGCTGGAATATCCCACGATCACCATCAAGGCGATCACAACCATCGCCTTGTCCGCAATCGGATCCAGCATCGCGCCCAGTTTTGTGGTTTGTTTCCATGCCCTTGCAAGGTAGCCGTCAAACCAGTCGGTGATTGCGGCGCTGATGAACAGTGTCAGCGCAAACCAATCTGCCCACGGCCGGTCGAAATACAGGAACATCACTGCCACGCCGGGCGCAGCCAAAAGTCGCAAGACCGTCAGAATATTGGGCACCGTCCAAATCATGGCTCTGTTCTAGCTGTTGACCGCCGCGAGGGAAAGGACTCAAAACCGCCTAGAATGCGTTTAGACGTCGCGTGGTTTCAGGGTCCAGAAAGCCCGCCACTGTGGCGTCTGTTTCCAATTGCAAAGCACGTTGAAGGTCGGGAAGGGCGGCGGCGTTCAGCACCCGTTTCATGGCCCGAACGGATAGCGGCGGCAGATCGGCAAGGCGGCGTGCAGTGTCTTGTGCTGCATGCATAAGTTCTTGATCAGGAACAGTTTTCCAAGCCAGCCCGATGCGGTGCAATTCCTCGGCATCATAGCGGTCGCCGAAAAACAGCATTTCGCGGGCCTTGGTCAGCCCCACAAGCGCGGGCAACAAAGAGGTGACCGCGCCGGTCACGAACAGGTTCAGCGACACTTCGGGAAAGAAGCCGCGCGCCGATTGCGCCCAGATCGGGAAATCACAGTTGATCGCCCATTCAAAGCCGCCGCCCACAGCCCAGCCGTTGATTGCGCCGACAACCGGCTTGGGGCCAAGGGTGATGGCATGGGTCGCCCGCTGAATCGCCTGCACCAGATCGCGGGCGTCTTCCTCGGTTTCGGGGTGGACATGTTCGCGCCGGTCATCGCCCGCGCAAAACGCCTTGCCCGCACCAGTAAAAATGATCGCCCGCGTTGATGGATCAGAATTGGCGTCGTTGAACGCCCGCGCGACATCGTCAATCAGGGCGCGGTTCATCGCGTTCAGGCTGTCGGGCCGGTTCAAGGTGATCGTGCGAACGCCGCTGTCGTCTAAATCGCTGAGGACGGTGTCATAGGTGAAATCTGTCATCAGTAGTCCCTTATCACGCGTTTGGTCTTGCCCTCGGTCAGGTCAAAACTGCCGACCGGCAGTAATGTGACACGGGCCGTTGCACCCAGTTTTGCCTTGATCGCTGCGGCGATACTGTTCGCAAGCTCAGGCTCGTCTGTTTGCCCCTTGGTCAGTTCCACATGAACCGGCAGGCTGTCATAGGGTGGCGGGGTTTTCAGATAGATGCGGTAATCGCCCGATAATTCGCTGAATTCGTTCAGAACGGCAGCGACCATCGTGGGAAACAGGTTCAGCCCGCGCACCACCACCATATCATCCGAGCGGCCAACCACCCGAAACCGAAAGCCGGTGCAACCGCAGGTGCAGGACTCGGTTTCATCCACCGTGATAATATCGCCGGTGCGAAAGCGCACCAGCGGCTGACAGTCCCGCGCCAGATGGGTCAGCACCATCTCGCCCGTCTGACCCGGCTCCAGTGGCAGGGGCGTGCCTGTCTCGGGGTCGATCAATTCGGCGTGCAGAACATCAGCGGCCATGAAATGCAGCCGCGTATCATGTTCGCATTGCGCCGCGAAATTGCAGAACACATCGGACACGCCGTAATTGGCGTTGCGCGGCTCCATCCCCCAGACATCGCGCAGGCGTTGGCGAAAGGCGGGGTCGTCCAGCCCCGCCTCGCCGCCGAACAGGCCCAGTTTCAAGCCCAGATCGCGCGGTGAAAGGCCCGGAAACTTTTGTTCGATCACGCGCTCCAGAACCGCCGGGTAGGATGGCGTGCAGGAAATCGCGGTGATCCCCACCTCCTGAATGGTGCGCACCAGCAGTTCGGTCGAGCCTATGCCAAAGGGCACAACCATCGCGCCGGTGGCTTGTAGTGTCATATGATCGGTCAGGCCGCCCATCCACATCTGGTAGTTCAGGCAATGCACCACCGTGTGATCAGGCGTCAGCCCGGCCGAGGCCTGACAGCGCCCGCCGACCGTTTCGGTGATGGCGCAATCGCGGGCCGATAGCGCAAGGTTCATCGCCTGCCCCGTTGTGCCCGAGGTGCGGTGAAGGCGCACCGCCTGCCGCACGCTCGACGCCAGATAGTTACCGTAAGGCGGGTGTTCGGCCTGTGAGATACGCAACTGCGCCTTGTCCGACAGTGGCAGTTCGGGCAGATCGCGCAGATCCTTGGGTGGCGTTTGGCCTTGCCACAGGCTGCGGTAAAACTCGGAGTTCTGCATCACATAAGCCCGCTGGCGTGCCCATGCGTTTTCTCGGTGGGTCGCCAGATCTTCGGGGGGCATACGGTGGGCGTTGTCGATCAGGCTCATGGCTCCAAACCCCTTTCCCAGATCAGGCTTAGCGTTTCGATGACGGCTTCAATTTTGTCTGACACCGCAACGATCCCCGGTTCACCCGACAAGAACAGGCTGGACAGATAATGATCGACCATCCCGCCAAGCGCATGCGCCCTGCGCCAAAGCTCCTCTTCTGTGATCGCGGCGCTGCGGCCTTCGTTCGCAAGGCGCCGTTGCGTGGCGCTGACGACTGTTTCCAGCCAATCACGGTTCAGCCGGTGGAATGCGGCGCGCGCGTTGGGGAAAGCATCCAGATGATGCACCAGACAGCGCATAAGCCCCTTATTTTGCTCGAACATGGCAGCATAGGCGCGGGTTGCGGCGCGGATGCGATCATGCGGTTCGCCATGGCTGGCGGACAGCATCCGGCCCTGCAAATGTGCGACAAAGCCCAACAACAGATCGGCCAGCAGCGCATCCCGGTCGGGGAAATAGATATAGAACGTGCCATGCGCGATGCCCGCCTGCTTGCAGATTGCGCCGATGGTTACATCCTGCGGCGCGGTGCGATCCAGGACATGACAGGCCGCAATCATGATCTGTGCGCGGGTCCGTTCGCCTTTGGGTTTGTCTTGCGCCCGTTCGGCCAGAAGCGCGGGATGCGTATCGGGCAGGGGATGGGGCTCAGAATAGGCGGCTGCACGTATCATGTTGGGCCTTTAAAGCAAACATGACATCATGTTCATAAAAAATACATACTCGTCAATCCTCTTAGGCCCGATCAGCCCTTTTCATGGAAAAAGTCATAAATCTTCTGGGCCAACCCTTCGGATACGCCATCCACCGCCTTGAGGTCGGCCAGATTGGCGCGGCTGACCGCCTTGGCGCTGCCGAAATGGGCCAAAAGCGCGCGCTTGCGCGCCGCGCCCACGCCCGGCACCTCGTCCAGCGGAGTGGCCCCCACGGCCTTGGACCGCTTGGCGCGATGCGTGCCGATGGCGAACCGGTGTGCCTCGTCGCGCAGGCGTTGGATGAAATACAGCACCGGGTCATTCTGGCGCAGCGCCATGGGGCGTTGGCCGGTCCGGTGAAATTCCTCTTTGCCGTGGTCGCGGTCCACACCTTTGGCCACCCCCACCATCGGGATATCCTCGACACCCATTTCGCGCATGATCTGCGCCACTGCGCTGACCTGCCCCGCGCCGCCGTCGATCAGCAACAGGTCGGGCCACTGGCCCTGCGCGCGCTCGGGGTCTTCTTTCAGCAACCGCTTGAAGCGGCGGGTCAGCACTTCTTTCATCATTCCGAAATCGTCGCCCGGTGTCAGATCATCGCCACGGATATTGAATTTGCGATAGTGGTTTTTTTCCATCCCTTCGGGGCCGGCCACAATCATCGCGCCCACGGCATGTGCGCCCTGAATATGGCTGTTGTCATACACCTCGATCCGCTGC
>DATFJQ010000082.1:0-5543 GCA_035269125.1 Roseovarius sp. | reverse complement strand
GTATAGCAAATCGTGCCTTCGCAGATCTTGCCGGTGTCGATCACTGCGTCCATGGCGACGCGCATGTTTTCCACCCAGTTCAGGCTGTCAAACACGCGGAACACGTCAACGCCGGTTTCCGCCGCTTGGCGGACGAATTCCTGCACCACGTTGTCGGGATAGTTGGTGTAGCCCACGCCGTTTGAGGCGCGCAGCAGCATTTGAGTCAGCACATTGGGCATCGCCGCGCGCAATTCGCGCAGGCGTTGCCACGGGCATTCCTGCAAGAAACGATAGGCCACATCAAACGTGGCACCGCCCCAGCACTCCACGCTGAACAGTTGCGACAGGTTCGCGGCATAGGCGGGCGCGACCTTGATCATGTCTATCGACCGCATCCGCGTGGCCAACAGCGATTGGTGACCGTCGCGCATGGTCGTGTCGGTCAACAGAAGCTGTGGCTGGTCCAGCATCCAGTCGGCCACGGCCTTGGCACCCTTGGCGTCCAGCAGGGTCTTGGTGCCGGGGGCCGGATCGCCGATCAGATGCGGCGGGCGCGGCAATTTGATATGCGCGGCAGGTTCCGCGCGGCCTGTGGTTTCGGGATGCCCGTTCACGGTGATGTCGGCGATATAGGTCAGCACCTTGGTGCCCCGATCGCGCCGCTTGGAAAAGTTGAACAGGTCCGGCGTGTCGTCGATGAACTTGGTCGTATAGTCATTGCTGAGGAAAGTCGGATGCTTCAGCAGGTTTTCGACAAAGGCGATGTTGGTGCTGACGCCGCGAATGCGGAACTCGCGCAGGGCGCGATCCATCCGGGCAATCGCCGCCTCGGGCGTTTGCGCATGCGCGGTGACCTTGGTCAGCAGGCTGTCATAGTAGCGGGTGATCACCCCGCCCGCATAGGCCGTGCCACCATCCAGACGAATGCCCATGCCTGTGGCCGAGCGGTAGGCGGTGATTCGGCCATAATCCGGGATGAAGTTGTTGAGCGGGTCTTCGGTGGTGATCCGGGTTTGCAGGGCATGGCCATTCAGGGTAACGGCCTTCTGATCGGGCTTGCCCGTGGCCTCTTGGATGGTTTTGCCTTCTGCGATGCGTATCTGGGCTTGCACGATGTCGATGCCGGTCACTTCCTCGGTGACGGTATGTTCCACCTGCACGCGCGGATTGACCTCGATGAAATAGAACTGGCTGGTGTCCATATCCATCAGGAATTCGACCGTGCCCGCGCATTCGTAATTGACGTGCTTGCAGATCTTGTAGCCAAGCTCGCAAATCTCGGCACGTTGCAGATCGGTCAGATAGGGGGCGGGCGCGCGCTCAACGACCTTTTGGTTACGGCGCTGCACGGTGCAATCGCGCTCGAACAGATGATACATCTGCCCGTGCTTGTCGCCAAGGATTTGAACCTCGACATGGCGGGCGCGGATGATCATCTTTTCCAGATACCCCTCGCCGTTGCCAAAGGCGGCCTCGGCCTCGCGGCGGCCTTCCATGACCTTTTCGGCCAGCTCATCGGGGCCGTTGATCGGGCGCATGCCGCGCCCGCCGCCGCCCCATGACGCCTTGAGCATCAAGGGATAGCCGATCTGCTTAGCCTCGGTACGGATAGCATCCATATCGTCGCCCAGAACTTCGGTGGCGGGGATGACGGGGACACCGGCCTCGATCGCCACCTTGCGGGCGCTGGCCTTGTCGCCAAGGGCGCGCATGGTTGCAGACTTGGGGCCGATAAAGGTGATACCGTTGGCCTCGCAGGCATCCACGAAATCGGGGTTTTCCGACAGTAGGCCATAGCCGGGATGGATCGCGTCAGCGCCCGATTCCTTGGCGACGCGGATGATCTCGTCAATCGACAGGTAGGCGGCCACGGGGCCAAGGCCTTCGCCGATGCGATAGGCTTCGTCGGCCTTGAACCGGTGCAGGCCCAGCTTGTCCTCTTCGGCAAAGACCGCGACGGTGCGCTTGCCCATTTCATTGGCGGCCCGCATGATGCGGATCGCAATTTCACCGCGGTTGGCAATAAGGATTTTCTTGAAGTCGCTCACGGGCCGTGTCCCCCCTGAAGTGCTTTGTTGCTTGTGCACACCACTGCCTGCGTGCTGCAGCGCGGCGCTGATTGCGAGCAACTTGTAAGATTTGTGAAAGGTTTGCGCAATCCGGGATGATCGGTAATTGCTGAATTGGGAAATTTATGCGGGTCGCTTGGGCGGCAATTGTGGTGCGACGTGACCGAAATCTTGAAAAGATTTCGGCTCGATTTCTTTTTAAGAAATCGGCATGTCGCGCGTCTGAACTGTCGGCACCAGCCGCTGCGTGGCATCTTTGAGCCGGGTCAGCCCCAATTGACCCATATTTGCCTGAAGGTCGCGCGACAGAATATCGGCCAGATGCGCCGGACCACGCGCGCCAAGCGCTGCAAGAGCATAGTGCCAAGGCCGCCCCATCATCACGAAGTCAGCGCCAAGCGCGATGGCGCGCAGGATGTCGAGACCGCCCTCGAACCCACCATCAATCAGCACGGGCAATGAGGTGGCTGCGCGGATGGCTGGCATCACTTCGATCGTGGCCGGGGCGGCGTCGAATTGTCGCCCGGCATGGTTTGAAATCCAGATCGCATCAATGCCTTCGGCCTCAAGCCGGGGAACATCCTGCGCGTCGAGAATACCCTTGACGATCATCGGCCCGTCCCATGCCGCGCGCAGCCAACGCAGATATGCCCAATCCGGCGCCGTGCGTAGCAAATAGCCCGCATGAGCGGTGGATGACAGCCCGCTCAGGTTGCCTGCATATTCGTCGATCAACTTCATCCGGGGCAGACCGCGCCGCGCCATGCCCGCAGCCCATGTCGGGCAACGCGCAATCTGGGCCAACAGGCGGGGCGTCAATTTCGGCGGGGTCGTCAGGCCAGAACGCACCTGCCGTTCGCGGCGGCTGGCCACCGGCACATCGACTGTCAGTACCAGCGTGCCAAAGCCCGCGTTGCGCGCCCGCGTCAGCATATCGGCACGGATCTCGGGATCGCGCGGCGGATACATCTGGAACCACGCGTGATCGCCGACCACGCCCGCCAGATCGGCGGGCGTTTGCGTGGCCACCGTGGACAGCGTGTAGGGAATACCCAATTGCGCCGCTGCCCCGGCCAAAAGCTGTTCGGCCCCCGGCCAGATCAGGCCGGACATCCCAAGCGGGGCAATGCCGACGGGCAGGGGCAGGCTGTGGCCGAACAGTGTTGCGGACAGGTCCGGCGTGATCTCACCATGCAAAACCGAGGGCATTAACAGGATCTCGTCAAGCTTGTTGCGGTTTCGGGCGGTCGTGGCCTCGGACCCGGTGCCGCTGTCCAGATATTCCCAAACAAAATGCGGGATGCGGCGGCGCGCATGGGCGCGAAGATCGTGCAAGGCGGGGTATTTTGAATGCAAGTCCATGGCATCACTGTACGTCCGTGCAGGGCGGTGTCCAGATGCCACAGCGAAAACCGGACGGGGATGAAAAATGACTAGAACAATCCCTGAACATTCCCTTTAACTTGGGTGTAACCCGCGCTATCGTTTCATGCATGAGCAGTTTTGACGAATCCGATGCCTTTGAAGGCGCTTCGCTGGCCGCGCGCGCCATGGCCGCACGGCCGATGCCGTATCTTGAGGGGTTGAACCCGGAACAACGCGCTGCGGTCGAGGCACTGGATGGCCCTGTGCTGATGCTGGCCGGGGCTGGCACGGGCAAGACCAAGGCGTTGACCACGCGTATTGTGCACCTGCTGAACACTGGCACCGCGCGCCCGAACGAAATTCTGGCTGTGACCTTCACCAACAAGGCCGCACGCGAGATGAAAGAACGTGTTGGCCGATTGCTGGGCGAGGCGGTGGAGGGCATGCCGTGGCTGGGCACATTCCATTCGATCTGCGTGAAACTGCTGCGGCGGCATGCCGAACTGGTCGAGTTGAAGTCGAACTTTACCATTTTGGACACAGACGACCAGATTAGGCTGCTCAAGCAATTGATCCAAGCGGCGGGCATCGACGATAAACGTTGGCCTGCCCGGCAATTGGCGGGCGTGATAGACCATTGGAAAAACCGCGCCTGGACACCTGATACGGTGCCAGCCTCCGAGGCGGGGGCGTTCGATGGCAAGGCCCCGGCGCTGTATCGCCAATACCAGACCCGCCTGCGCGAGCTGAACGCTGTGGATTTCGGCGACCTTCTGTTGCATGTGGTCACGATTTTCCAACAACACCCGGATGTTCTGGCGCAATATCAGCGCTGGTTTCGGTATATTTTGGTGGACGAGTATCAGGATACCAACGTCGCCCAATACCTGTGGCTGCGTCTGTTGGCGGGCGGCCACAAGAACATCTGCTGCGTCGGTGATGACGACCAGTCGATCTATGGCTGGCGCGGTGCCGAGGTGGGTAATATCCTGCGGTTTGAAAAGGATTTTCCCGGCGCCACGGTGATCCGGCTGGAGCAGAATTACCGCTCGACCCCGCATATTCTGGCCGCCGCCGGGGGCGTGATCGCCGCCAACAAGGGCCGCTTGGGCAAAGAATTGTGGACCGACGCGCCCGAGGGCGAAAAGGTGCGCCTGATCGGCCATTGGGATGGCGAGGAAGAGGCGCGCTGGATCGGCGAAGAGATCGAGAGCATGCAGCGCGGCACACGGGGGATGCGCGCCGTTGGCTTGGATGACATGGCCATCCTTGTCCGCGCGTCGCACCAGATGCGCGCGTTTGAGGATCGGTTCCTCACCATTGGCTTGCCTTACCGGGTGATCGGTGGCCCGCGGTTTTACGAACGGATGGAGATCCGCGATGCCATGGCCTATTTCCGACTGGTGGTGTCGCCATCCGATGACCTGGCCTTTGAGCGGATCGTGAACACCCCCAAGCGCGGCCTTGGTGACAAGGCGCGGCAGACTATTCAGCACATTGCGCGCGACCACGGCGTTTCGCTGCTGGACGGGGCGGCGCTTGCGGTTGAGCAGGGCGCGATCAAGGGCAAGGGCGCGCAGGCGCTGGGCAAACTTGTGGTCGATCTGTCGCGCTGGGGCCGGATGACGGGGGATGCCGACCTGAGCCATATGGAGCTGGCGGAAATCATCCTCGACGAATCGGGCTACACCGAGATGTGGCAGAACGACAAGACACCCGAGGCGCCGGGGCGTCTGGAAAACCTTAAGGAACTGGTGAAAGCGCTTGAGCAGTTCGAAAACCTTGGTGGGTTTTTGGAGCATGTCAGCCTGATCATGGACAATGAAAACGAAGAGCAGGGCGAGAAGGTCTCCATCATGACCCTGCATGCCGCCAAGGGGCTGGAATTTCCCGCCGTGTTCCTGCCGGGATGGGAAGATGGGCTGTTCCCCTCGCAACGGTCGATGGACGAGTCGGGCCTCAAGGGTGTCGAGGAAGAGCGGCGGTTGGCCTATGTCGGCATCACCCGCGCCGAAGAGATCTGCACCATTTCATTTGCCGGAAACCGCCGCGTCTATGGGCAGTGGCAATCGCAACTGCCCTCGCGTTTTATTGACGAATTGCCCGAAGATCATGTTGAAGTGCTGA
>DATFJQ010000081.1:0-9006 GCA_035269125.1 Roseovarius sp. | reverse complement strand
GTGCCGCCGTCAATTGCGTTCCCAACAGATTCTGCGGAGGAATACTTGTAGAGGAATCGCGGCGGCAGCAGGCGTGGTCGTGGCGAAAGAGGCGGGCGTCGATCCTGACACGGCGATAAAACTGGTGGGATGGGAGGCCAGATCGTGTAACGATTGAATACTTGAGCAATGCTGACACAAAGATTCGTAAAAAGAGAGGTTGATTTTGCTGGGCTTTCTTAAGGGAATTTTTGGAGCGGGTGCAAAACCTCAGAACACCGTCAATGCGCGTGATCCAAACCGTATCCGCAGGCTGCGGGGGGATGGAGAGTTCAGCGAGAAAGCCGCAGGCACTTCCCATTATCAAGAGGCTTTGGTCGAAATAAAATCGGGATTCAGGAAGCACTCTAATCCCGATATTTTTTTCGACGTAGTGCCTGAGCCGACGAATCAGCATGACCCAGACGCGTTGCAACTCCAACACGAGGGAAAAGTTATAGGTTACATCCCAGCCTCAATGACTGCAGAGGTGCACGACGCACTCCGGCGAGTTGATCAAACTGGCCAGAATTGCCGCGTCAAAGGACGGATCGTTGGCCATGAGAGTAAGGGACTCGGGGTGCGGCTAAACATTAGGCGACCAGCTGGGTTTTGACACGCCGCTCAAGCTGGTGGGATGGACCGATGGCTGAGTTACGGCGCGGTGGTGCGCTACTGCGCCTCAGTCAGATTCTCAAGAAACCATTGCCCATCTTCCTTCCGAAGCTCGCAAATGAAACGGCTACGGATCATAGCACCAAAGGAGTTTTGCGCATCAACGGTAGCGATCACCTCTATCGCTCCACTGTCCAACTCTGTGGCGGGCCACTGTGACCATGCGCCAAATTCAGCCGAAGACGGTGCCACAAGGTTTGCTTTTACGAATTCACGACACGCGTATGTCGCGCCGCTCGTGGGATCGGCTGCTCGCTCCGCAGCTTGGCGCTCAATCTCTTCTTCGCTTGGAGTAAGGAGTAGGGCGACAGTGAGCGGGATACCGATGAAAACGATACCAACGGTAATAAACGCTGACTTAAATGATTGCTTAGCCACCAGATGACCAACGCACACGTTGCCCGCTATGTCAACAAGTTTTGAGCGACGCGCTACAGCTCAGGCACCGCGTTGCCCGAGCCTAAGCTTGGCCTTGCGGCGTTGGCGGGTAGGATGCACTCGCCTGCTCGCCGAACTCGCCTAGTCATTTGAAATAAAAGGAGAAATCAGGACTAAGTGGCGGAGAGACAGGGATTCGAACCCTGGAGACGGTTTCCCGCCTACACACTTTCCAGGCGTGCGCCTTCGACCACTCGGCCACCTCTCCGTGGCGCCTTCTTTAACGCTGGCCTGACAGGCAATTCAAGCGCTTTCTGTCTGTTTGACTCAATCATCGACATGCAGATAGACGCGCCTGTTCTGGCGGCCCTTTTTTTCGATCTTACCAAGATGCAAACGACCAATTTCTCCTGTCCGGGCCACGTGGGTGCCACCGCAGGGTTGCAGATCAACCTGCGCGTCCCCCTGCCCGATCCGTATGAGCCGCACCTTGCCCGCCCCACGAGGCGGTGCGACCGACAAGGTTTTCACCAGATCGGGGTATGCGTCCAGTTCAGCCTCGGTGATCCAATCCTGTGTCACCGGCAAGTCGCGGTCGACCAGATCGTTCAGCTTGTCTTCAAGCGCGGCCTTGTTTTGGGGCGCGTCGGACATGTCGAAATCCAGCCGCCCCTTGGCCTGAGACATCGACCCGCCTGTCACCGGCAACGAGATCACCACCGACAACAAGTGCAGCGCCGTGTGCATCCGCATATGGCCATGCCGTCGGCGCCAATCCAACCTCTGAGTCACACTTGCCCCCACTGGCGGCAGCGCTGTTGGTTCAGCGGGCACAAGCGCGATGTCGCCCGCTTCGGTCTTGATGGTCGTGGCCACGTTCATCGTGCCACCGGGCCATATCAGCCAACCGCTGTCACCGGGCTGGCCGCCGCCCGTAGGGTAAAACAGGCTTGCGTCCAAGATCACCGCGCCTTCGGGCGTGTGGGCTTGCACGTGGCCCGCGCCCTCTCGCAGATAGGCGTCGTTGAGAAACAAGGCGTGGGTCAACGGCCATCCCCGCCGCCATCACCATCGGCCTCATCACCGGGCAAATCCGACTCGGTCAAATGCTGATCGGCCGGAGCTTGATTAACCGGCGCACGCGCCTCTTGCGGCGCGGATGTGGCGGTTTTGATCGTGGTCGCCCCCGGAAGCACCTCGGGATTGCGCAGCCAGATATCTTGCTGAGCAAATGGAATCTCGATCTCTTCCTCGGCAAAGCGACGGGCGATTTCATGGTTCATGTCGGATTTCACATTCAGCACGAAATTCACATCCCGCAGGATCGCCCGAATTTCGAAATCCAGAGAACTGGCGCCGAAATTCTGGAACACCACGTAAGGTGCGGGATTCAACAAAACCAGCGGATGCGCCCTGGCGATCTCCAGCAATATCTCTTCCACGCGGCGGGTATCGGTTCCATAGGCCACACCCACCGACACGATCACCCGGCCAATGGTGTTGCCGCGCGTATAATTCGTAACTGTTCCGCTCACGAAATCCGCGTTCGGCACAATCACATCGGTGCGGTCGAACGTTTCGATCCGGGTGGACCGCACCGAGATGTCGCGCACCGTGCCATGTTGTCCGCCCACCTCGATCCAGTCGCCTTCCGAGATCGGGCGCTCGATCAACAAGATGATGCCTGACACGAAATTCGACACGATGTTTTGCAGGCCAAAACCAATACCGACCGAAAGAGCACCGGCGACAATGGCAAGACTGCTCAGGTCAATACCCGCACTGGTGATGGCAATCAGCGCGGCAAGGAAAATCCCTATATAGCCAACCCCCGACACGATCGCATTGCGCCCGCCCGGATCAATCTTGGTTTTGGGAAGAACACTGTTTTTCAACGCCCCTTGCAACAGACGCGTGGCCAGCAGGCCCATGACGAACACAACAGCCAAGGTCAGAAATATCGTTGGCGAAATGCGCGTATCACCGATCGTGATCCCTTCGACGAACTGTGTCCACAGCTCGGTCAAGTCAGTCACCCGGGCACCCCAGATCAATGCAAATACCGGCATCGACACCAGCACCAGCACAAACCCCACAAGCACCGGTATCAGCGATTCCGCCGCACTGTCGCGGTTGCCGCTGACGGCTGCGTAGATCTCGATAACCAGACGCTGCAAAACCACAAGCGCGGCAAACCCCATCAGGGTCAGAACCGAAGGGAACAACAGGAACTTTGACAGGCTGACATAGCCAACCGCAGCCAGCACTGGCGCGATCACGGCCAGAACCACCAGCAAGCGCCCCATGAGCCGGGTCATCCGCGCGCGATACGTTTCCTCGCCGGTCTCGTCCACGGATTCCGAGGAATGCAGGACCAGCAACCGGCCCAAGCGCCACAGAAGCAGCGCCGCCAAAACCGCAAGGGGGAAGAACACGACATTGTCAGCGGCCTCGGACCAACCGAAAATTCGGGTGATCTCTTCCAGAACCAGATGAAGCCCCATGACAAGGCCCAACAGCGCCCCGTACCACCGTCCTGCCAGCCGCTCATCCGCATCCAAGCGGTGCGATATCGCTTGATCCTCGTCCGAGGGAAACACCCGCGTCGCCAACCAGCGCGCGACAAGGTAAATCAGCGCCGCCTCCAGCAAGGTTTCGATCACGTCGCCCGTGCGCATGCCGACGAGTCCCGTCAGCCAAACCGACATCGAGATCAAAAACAGCCCAAAGAAAGGCAGGACAAAACTGCCCAGAGAGATCACGAAGGCAACGATCCAGCGCACCGCACTTTCGCCGTTTTTCAACACCCGACGGGTCAGGCGCTTGCTCCAGCGGCGGCCCCGCGCCAACAAGACCGTGCCCAGCAAAACCAGCACACCCGACACCGGCAAAGTGCCCAGCAGTTCGTCCGGCTGTGAGGATTTTCCCCATTGGGCCAAGGCCTCCGAGTGCAGCGAGCGGGCCGACTCGACGAGCGTCGAAATCGTGCCCGGCCAATGCACCGGGTTCAAAGGAATAGGCCCGAAATCCAGCAACGCATCGGTTTGACGATCGCGCATGATCTGGTCGATCCCCTTGATCAACCCATCGGCGCGGCTGTGGGCCAACTCGGCGCGCTTGGCAGGCGCCTGTAACTCGCCCAGACGGGCCGTCAAATCCTCGCGTTGTGCGGCAATCTCACCGGATTCCTGTCCGTTTTCGGGCACCGGCCCCAAGGCCTCAAGCTGGCGCTGCACGGTCGAGATCGTGCTGGAGTTGATGTCTTGCGCCGCCGCGAATTGCTCGCGCCAGCGGGCCAACTCACTGCGCAACTCTTCCAAGGCCGGGGTCGAGGCTCGTGCCTCTTCTACCGCTTCCTCGGCGCGTTGCGCGACCTTATCCCATTCATCGAAATCCGGCGCAGCCTGCGATCCGGCCGGTTGCGTTTGCTGGGTTTGTTGAGCTTGCGCGGTCGCAGGCAACGCGCCAGTGATAACCACCGCAAAGACCGCAGCACATAAAAACGCCAGATATCCCTGTAAAAGGCGCCTCATTCAGCGAACACTCCGGGGATACTGCGCGGCGCCTGATCCAGCCACGTCGGCGTGGGCAGGTCTTTCTCGCGCAGGAATTCAGGGTTGAAAAGTTTTGACTGATACCGCGTGCCGTAATCGCACAGGATAGTCACGATGGTATGCCCCGGCCCCATCTCACGCGCCATACGCATCGCGCCCGCCACGTTCACCCCGGTTGAGGCCCCCATGCAAAGCCCCTCATGCTCCAGCAGGTCGAAGACAATCGGCAGCGCCTCTCCATCGGCGACCTGACAGGCAAAATCAGGGGTCAGCCCCTCAAGGTTGCGGGTAATGCGCACCTGGCCGATACCTTCGGCAATCGAACTGCCTTCGGCTTCCAGCTCGCCTGTGGTGTAGTAGGAATAAAGTTTGGCACCCATCGGATCGACCAGCCCGATCTTGACCCCCTTGGACTGCAAAGCCATGGCCACGCCCGCCAGCGTTCCGCCCGAGCCACAGGCGCAAATGAACCCGTCCACTTTGCCGCCGGTCTGGTCCCAGATTTCCGGGCCGGTGGTTTCAACATGCGCCTGCCGGTTGGCGGTATTGTCGAATTGGTTGGCCCAGATCGCACCGTTTGGTTCCGTTTTGGCAAGTTCCTTGGCCAGACGTTCGGAATAGCGCACGAAGTTGTTGGGGTTTGAATAGGGCGCGGCGGGCACCTGCACCAGATCGGCCCCGGCAAGGCGCAGCATGTCTTTCTTTTCCTGACTTTGGGTTTCGGGAATCACGATCACCGTCTTAAAACCAAGCGACGCGCCCACCAACGCCAGCCCGATCCCGGTATTGCCCGCGGTGCCCTCGACAATAGTGCCGCCGGGTTGCAGCTCGCCCCGCGCCACCGCATCGCGAATGATATAAAGCGCCGCGCGGTCTTTGACCGATTGGCCGGGATTCATGAATTCGGCCTTGCCCAGAATCTCGCACCCTGTTTCCTCACTGGCCCGGTGCAACCGGATCAGGGGGGTGTGTCCTACGGCCTCGGCCAGATCCTTTGCGATGCGCATTGCCCGTGCTCCTTGTCAGGTTGTCGCCCTCAGACTTAGCTGTGCCACTAGGGGAACTCAAGCAATCGCGCGCAGGCGGTCACGTTCCTTTGACAACCAGATCAGGCTAAGAACCAACGGACCGTTATTGGCTTCGCCGCTGTCCAATAATGCCATTGCGCGATCAAAGGGGATGACATGGCTGCGGATATCCTCGGCCTCGCTGTCTAGCCCGCCCAGTGTCCGGCCTTCGTCTGGCAGATCACACAGGCCCAAAAAGAGGTGAAAATACTCGGTCGAACAGCCCGGCGAACAATAATGTGCAGAGATGCGTTCCAACCCGGACAGATGCAGGCCGGTTTCCTCGATGCATTCGCGATACGCCGTTTCTTCGGGCGTCTCGCCCGCATCAATCCGGCCCGCCACCGGCTCCAGCACCCAAGGCTTTGGGTCGCCGCGCCCAAACGGCCCCATGCGAAACTGCTCGACCAGCAGCACGCGGTCACGGCGCGGATCATAGGGCAGCACAAGCGCCGCATCCGAGACCACGAACACCTCGCGGCGCAGAACATCACTCGTGCCGCCGTCGAACTGCGGATGCTGCAAGGCATACTCACGGGTCAGAAAAAACCCCTGATGCGGTGTGTCCGTTGATGTAACGTCTACCTGATCGGCGCTGGCGTCGCTGCGCAAATCGGCAGGGGCGCCCGCGACCGCCGCAGCACGCGCCCCGGCACGGGCCAAAATCATCGGCATCCGCCACCTCAGGCCCGGCTGATCAATCCGCCCGAAATAGCTCATGATCTCTTGGCACGCGGCCTGCGCGATCAGGCCCCACTTGGCCCGCCACGTCGCGGCCTGCCAACAATCGGTCTGATCGGGGGCATGGTCTGTAACAAAGCAGGCCGCCGAGCTACCATCTGTCAAGATAACCTGACGCGGCACGGCCCCGACGCCTTGCATCAAAAATTCAATCCGCTGTGCAACATCCGCCGGTGTGGTGCGCAAGACCAGCCCTTCGACGCTTTGGCCCTCTTCCACCGTCAAAGCCGGAAACCACGTGGCCGCCGACCCAAGCAGCGCGAACCCCGACACCGCAGCCGGATGCGTTTCAAGCGTCACATCCTGCCCGGCAACGATATCCAGAATGCGGCGCTCGGCCAAGGGGCCGCACAGGAAAACGTCGGCCATCACGTCACGACCACCGGCGGGCAACCCATTCCCCGATAAGACCCGTCGCGATGCCCCCGCCGACCAACGCAACGATGACCTGAACATCGGTCAGAACAAGCGCGTATTCCGTCATAATCCGCAACATCGCATTGATGGCTTGCATCAAGCCGCCGAACCGCGATTCCAGTGCCAGCCCCAGCATTTGGTTCAGACTGTGAACGAACAGCCCCCAAAACACCAGCGCCGCCACCCCGGTCAGCCCGGCGCTCAGCCCGTTGAACAGCCCATGCCCCAAGCGTTTTCCAGTGACGCGCCATCCCACCAGTATGCCCAATACCGCGTTCACGAAATTGAATATGCCGAAATCCGTGCCCTCGGGCATCAGCGGGCGGATCAGATCCGATACCCACCAGCCGACAGCCCCAAGCAGAAGCCCCGCGACAAGGCGGGCAAAGGTCGGCATGTTATCGGTCAGAGGCATCAGGCAGGCCTTGCGATGGTGATTTGTGTCACATCGCAATTACCCCCATGAAAGGCCCCCGCACAAGAGGTCAGATAGAAATTCCACATTCTGCGGAACCTCTCGTCAAAGCCAAGCGCGGCCACGTCCGACCATTTTTCATTGAAGGTTTCATGCCAGCGGCGCAGGGTTTGGCTATAGCTTTCGCCAAACTCGATCGAGTGTGCAACGCTCAGACCAGCCTTTTCCACCTCGGCCCGCAGCACTGCGGGACTGGGCAGCATACCGCCGGGAAAGATGTATTTCTGAATGAAATCCACACCGGTCCTGTAG
Organism: Roseovarius sp.; assembly: GCA_035269125.1. Lineage (GTDB taxonomy): Bacteria > Pseudomonadota > Alphaproteobacteria > Rhodobacterales > Rhodobacteraceae > Roseovarius. The sequence continues at coordinate 1,429 of DATFJQ010000081.1, read as the reverse complement.
GCATCCCAACGATGATCGGCCACGGTGATGATCTGCAATGTGGCTTGCGCACCGGGGCGCAGGCGCTCGCGCACAGTGTTGAAATAGACCGGCCAATATTGCTGGCCTACCGCCTCGAACATCTCGATGCTGGCGATGCCGTCATATTGTCCGGTCTCATCGCGGTAATCCTGCAACTTGAAGGTCACCCGATCCGACAGGCCCGCCTTGTCGATCCGGGCTTGGGCGTAATCGAACTGTTCTTGGCTGATGGTCAGCCCGGTCACTTTCAGCCCCCGCTCGGCGGCGGCATATTCAGCAAAACCACCCCAACCACAGCCGATTTCCAGCACGTGATCGCCGGGTTTCACCCCCATCTGATCGACCATGCTGGCATATTTCGCGATCTGCGCCTTTTCCAAGCTTTCCTGCCCGGTTTCGAACAGAGCACTGGAATAGGTCATGGTGTCATCCAGCCACATGCGATAAAAATCGTTACCCAGATCATAGTGATAGCTGATGTTCTTGCGCGCCTGCGCCTTGGTGTTGCGCTGCAACCAAAAACGGATTTTCTCGTAAAACTGCGCAATCACCTGACCTGGGTAGCTGTTATACATCTCGTCATTGTCGGCATTCACCATATCCATGAACGCCTGCAAATCCGGCGTGCTCCACCATCCATCCAGATAGGCATCGCAAAACCCCAGATAGCCCTCGCGCACCATGCGGGCAAAGACATCGCCGTTATGCACCGTGATTTCCGCCACCGGGCCGGGGTTGCGGCCTTCTGCGCGAAACACCCTCTCATCGGGCAGGCGAATATCCAGCCGCCCTTGGTTCAGACTTTGGGCCGCGGCAAAGCATTGCGCAAAGTAGCGCGGCAGACCGGATTGGCCCTTGGTGTCGTTCAGGATCATCGCTGTCATGTCGTCTCTGTTCTTGTTCTTGTTTTTGTTCAGGCTAGGGTGGGCCAGTGGCGCAGTGCAAGGCATTTCCGGCATTTTCAGAACCCCCGGTTTTGGTAGGCGTCCAACGCCTTTGCGCGGCCTTCTTTCAGGCCGACAACCGGATCGGGATAGCCATCATCAGGTTGCAATCCCCAGCTGCGCGGAATGGCCTCGAAATAGGACAGTGCTGTCTGGCTGGGCTGGCCCCGCCCCTCGGCGATCCAGCGGCGCAGATAGGTGCCATCGGGGTCGAACTTGGTGGCCTGCGTTTCCGGATTGAACACGCGGAAATATGGCGTCGCATCCGGCCCCGACCCGGCGGCCCATTGCCAGCCCATGGCGTTGCTCGCCGGATCCCAATCGGTCAGGCACTCTTCAAACCATTTCTGGCCTATGCGCCAATGGCTTAGCAAATGTTTGGTCAGATAGCTGGCCACGATCATCCGCGCGCGATTGTGCATCTTGCCGGTCACATACATCTCGCGCATGGCGGCATCGACGAA
>DATFJQ010000080.1:0-6452 GCA_035269125.1 Roseovarius sp. | reverse complement strand
CCCATCGCGCCAAAGGCCGATTTCCGGCCCAGCCAGATTTTCGCGCTTTCTTCGGCGGATGTGCTTTGTCGCAGCTCAACCGGGTTATGACTTTGGGCGATCTGCATGATCGTCTCAAGCTGTTCGTCAATCTCGGCATCCGAGCCTTCGACCTCAACGATCAGCAATGCCTCACAATCGGGATACCCGGCTTTGGCAAATGCCTCGCAGGCGCGAATGCAGGGGCGGTCCATGAATTCGATCGCCACGGGCAATACGCCCGCCTTGATGATGTCCGACACGCATTGGCCCGCCACCTCGTTGCTGTCAAAGCCCATCAGAACGGGCCGCGCGCCTTCGGGCTTGTGCAGGATGCGCAGGGTGGCTTCGGTCACAACGCCAAGCTGCCCTTCTGAGCCACAGATCAGGCCCAGCAGATCATACCCGGCCGCATCCAGATGCGCGCCGCCCAATTCGATCACGGTGCCATCCATCAGCACCATAGTCACCCCCAACAAGTTGTTGGTGGTCACGCCGTATTTCAGGCAATGCGCCCCGCCGGAATTCATCGCGATATTGCCCGCGATCGCACAGGCCAGTTGGCTGGAGGGATCGGGCGCGTAGAAAAACCCATCCTGTTCCACAGCCCCGGTGACCGACAGGTTGGTGCGCCCCGATTGAACGCGGATAAACCGATTGTCGTAATCGGTTTCCAGCACCTCGTTCAGCCGTGCGACGCCAAGAATAACGCTGTCTTCGGTCGGCAACGCCCCCCCGGCCAAGGATGTGCCCGACCCGCGCGGCACGACGGGAACACCCATGTCATGACAGATGCGCAACACGTCCGATACCTCTTGGGTTGAGGATGGAAGCACCGCCGCCAAGGGCGGGCATTTGTAAGCCGTCAGCGCATCGCATTCATAGGCGCGGGTCTCGGACGGGTCCGAGATCACCGCGTCAGCCGGCAAAACCTTGGACAAACGCGCGATCAGTTCTGCCTTTTGGGACAGAATTTGCGGGTTGGGACGTGGCATTTCCATAACAGACCCTCCTATTGGTAATAAATTATAACCAATTTCACACTCTGGCAAGTTTTACTTTCGCGCGCTATCGTTTCGACATGGACTGGTTTGATCGCCTTCAGTTGTTTTCCCCATGGGACTATGGGGCAATCACCTTGCTGTTCGGCAGTTGGGTGATCATAGGTTACCTTATTGAAAGCCCGCCCAAAACACGACCCTCTGTCTCGGTGCTGATGGCCCAGTATAGGCGCGATTGGATGGTCCAGATGATCACCCGTCAACCGCGTATTTTCGATGCCCAAATCCTTGCGACTTTGCGGCAAGGCACATCGTTCTTTGCCTCGGCCACGATGATCGCTATTGGCGGCTGTCTGGCCTTGTTTGGCAACATGGAGCACTTCATCGGCGTCGCCGAAGACCTGACGCTTGAGGCAGACCCGACAATCGTTTGGGAAATCAAGGTTTTGGTGCTGCTGATCTTTCTGGCAAACGGATTTTTGAAATTCGTCTGGTCGAATCGTTTGTTTGGCTACTGCGCGGTATTGATGGCGGCCGTCCCGAACGACCCGGAAAACCCTTTGGGGCCAACTCGCGCCAGCAAGGCAGGTGAGATCAACATCACCGCGGCGCGCGGCTTCAATCGCGGCTTGCGGTCCGTGTATTTCGCCTTGGCAAGCACGGTTTGGCTGTTGGGCGCCGGCGCGTTGATTGTGGCGGTGGCCTTTACCTGCCTTGTGTTGCTGCGACGCGAGTTTGCGTCGCAGTCGCGCGCGGTGTTGCTATGGCCCGAAGACTCTCAGCCATAAAACACCCGGTCCGCAAGGTCGCAGGCCCACTTTAGCCGTTATCACCGACATTCTCGGAGAAGGCTTGTTTGAATTCCGCCTGCTGTTCCGCACTGGCCTCAGTCTGGTGTTTGGCCTTCCAGTCGTCATAGGGCATGCCATAGAAAATTTCGCGCGCCTCATCTTTGGTCATGTCGATCCCGCGTTCATTGGCCGCCTCTTGATACCAGCGGGACAGGCAATTGCGGCAAAACCCGCCAAGGTTCATCAGGTCGATATTCTGCACATCGGTGCGCTTTTCCATCAGATGCTCACGCAAGGTGCGGAAAGCCGCGGCCTCAAGTTCAATTCGGGTCTGGTCGTCCATCCTATCCTCCAAAGTGTTGAATTGCCCTTAAGGTGCGGCGACGGGTGGGGCAGATCAAGGGGCTAGACCCCGGCCCGCGTGGCGGCCTGCTCCAACAAGGGCGCAAGCCGCGCACCCCAGTCGCTTTGATCGCCCGCGTCACGGATCAGATCGTTGCGCAGCTCCAGCAAGACATTGGGCCGCTCATAGGCGATGGCATGGCGGGCAATGGCATCGCCGGGCAGATGCCCGCCATAAGGCTCATTTACCCCGACGCACAAATCCTGCTCGGCACGCAGCACGTCCACCAAAGGATCGGTCAGCCGCGTATCGGCGGCATGCAGAACGCCCACATGCCACGGGCGCGGCGGACGGCCCTGCAATTGCGGCGTGAAACTGTGAACCGACACGATGATCGTATCCGCGCGCCGCGCCGCCAATTCCGCCAAGGCCGTGTGATAGGGGCGATAACAGCGGTTCAGCCGCAATTGCAGATCCACGTCACTTGCGTGGCGATTTCCCGGAATGATCGTGCCATCATACAGCCGCATCAGCAGGGTCGGGTCATCCTCGCCCCGGTTCGGGTCGATCACGAGGCGCGAGAAATTCGACAAAATCACCGGCGCGTCCAGATAATGCGCCAAGGCACGGGCCAGCCCTGCGGCCCCGACATCATAGGCGATGTGGCGGGCCATATCGGCGGGCTTTAGCCCCAATTTCCCACCATTCACAAAGTCGGGCACCGTGTTTGTGGCGTGATCACAGGTGATCAGCCACCGGGCCGGGCGATCGGCCCCTTCGATATGATAGGGTTGGTACGTCATGCGCCTGTCATGTCCTTTGGCCATCCTCTAGGACAGTTGAACGTGGAAGTGAATTGGGTATAAGGGGGTGATTGTGTATGTTAGCGTTAACATACCTCTGAAACCACGCTTATCCGCCGCCTGTGCGGCCATTGACATAGACGCCCGGGCAAACGACACCGGGCAAGACACAAGACAGGAAAGACACCGAATGAGACGCCATCGCAACGTCAAGATCGTGGCCACATTAGGCCCGGCATCATCGGACTATGACACTATTCGCGCCCTGCACGAGGCGGGGGCAGACGTGTTCCGCCTGAACATGAGCCACGGCATCCACGAGGAAATCGCGGAAAAACACCGTATCATTCGGCAGATCGAGCAGGATCTTGACAGCCCGATTTCCATTCTGGCGGATCTGCAAGGCCCCAAGCTGCGTGTTGGCGTCTTCGCCAATGGCGAGGAAGAGTTGCAAGACGGTGCCGCCTTCCGGCTGGACCTTGACGAGGCAGAGGGCGATGCCAACCGCGTCTGCCTGCCCCACCCCGAGATTTTCGCGGCGCTTGAACCGGGCGCGACCCTTCTGGTCAACGACGGCAAAATTCGCCTCAAAGTCACCGAATGCGGCGCCGATTTCGCCGTGACCGAGGTTGTGATCGGCGGCACCATCTCAAACCGCAAGGGCGTCAACGTGCCGGATGTGGTGCTGCCCTTGGCGGCGCTCAGCGAAAAGGATCGCAAGGATCTTGAATTCGTCTGCGATCTTGGGGTCGATTGGTTGGCGCTCAGCTTTGTTCAACGCGCCGAAGACGTCAGCGAAGCGCGCGAACTGGTGGCAGGCCGCGCCGCCATTCTTTCCAAAATCGAAAAGCCATCGGCGGTCAAAGGGTTCGACGCGATTCTTGACGCGTCGGACGGGATCATGGTGGCACGGGGCGATCTGGGCGTGGAACTACCAGTGCAAAACGTGCCGCCGATCCAGAAACGTCTGGTGCGCAAATGTCGCGCGGCTGCCAAGCCGGTGATCGTGGCCACGCAGATGCTGGAATCGATGATCGAAAGCCCGATGCCCACGCGCGCCGAAGTCAGCGACGTGGCCACCGCGATTTACGAGGGGTCGGACGCCATCATGTTGTCGGCGGAATCCGCGGCAGGTGATTACCCGGTCGAGGCGGTTACGACGATGGACAACGTCGCCCGCGAGGTCGAAGATGATCCGACCTATCGCGAAGTGATCGAGGCCTCGCGCCGGGCCGATCGCACAACTGTCGCCGACGGGATTGTTGCGGCGGCGCGCGAAATCGCGGAAACCGCCAACATCAAGGCAATCTGCTGCTTCACCCAATCTGGAACAACCGCGTTGCTGACGGCCCGCGAACGGCCAAGCGTGCCGATCATCGCCATGACCAACCTGCGCGGCACGGCACGTCGCCTTGCGCTGACTTGGGGGGTGCATTGCGTCATGACCGGCGAACTGGAGCGCTTCAAGCAGGCGGTTCTCAGCGCCGCCCGCGCCGCGCGCGAACAAGGCTATGCCGAACCTCTGGATCAGATCGTGGTCACTGCGGGCGTGCCGTTCAACGTGCCGGGCACCACCAACATCCTGCGCGTCGCGCCCTGTCAAGAAAGTTTGATTTATTCCAGCGAACCGGGCTAAACTGGCGCATAGTGCCAGTTTTTTCCGCCCGGGAGGGCCACATGGATTCTGATTTATCTCTAATCATAGGGCTTGTTTTGATTGTCCTGTCGATCCCGTCCATCATGTCGGCCTTCAGCGAAGGGCACGCGCCGCGCGTCGCCTCGATTGTCATTATCGCGGGCGGGGCCTTGGTGGTCTGGGCAATCACGCAAAAACCGGGCGGATACAGCCTGCTGGAAATTCCGGACATTTTCGTGCGGGTGGTTGCGCGCTTCGTGTCCTGATCACGGGACAGGCGTGATAGCCTTTTCCATACTGATTGCCGCGATCGCCCCCTTGCGAACCAGAAACCTTCCGCGTATAGAACGCGCTTATTCCCGTGCGTCCGGCTTAAGTGGCATGCCGAGTCGCGCGTTCAACCGACCGAAAGAGGAGCCGGAAATGCCAAAAATGAAAACAAAGTCGAGCTGCAAGAAGCGGTTCAAAGTGACGGCCAGCGGCAAGATCAAATGCGGACAGGCGGGTAAACGCCACGGCATGATCAAGCGCACAACCAAATTCATCCGTGACGCCCGTGGCACCACGGTCATGTCCGAGGCAGACGCCAAAATCGTCCGCCCGATGATGCCCTATTCCCGCTAAGGCCAAGGAGACCTGAATCATGTCACGCGTCAAAGGTGGAACCGTCACTCACGCCCGTCACAAGAAAGTCGTAAAAGCTGCAAAAGGCTATTACGGTCGTCGTAAAAATACCTTCAAGGTGGCCACACAGGCCGTCGACAAGGCCAACCAATACGCCACACGCGATCGTAAGAATCGCAAGCGTAATTTCCGCTCGCTGTGGATCCAGCGGATCAACGCGGCCGTGCGCGCCCATGACGAGGCGCTGACCTATTCGCGCTTCATCAACGGTCTGGCGCTGGCCGGTATCGAAGTGGACCGCAAGGTTCTGGCCGATCTGGCCGTTCGCGAGCCCGCAGCATTCGGAGCTATCGTCGATCAGGCGAAAGGCGCTTTGGCCCAATAAGCCAGCCGCGTCCGAGGGACAAAAAGAAACGCCGTCAGCCCAACGCTGACGGCGTTTTTATTTGCCCTAAAATGGCCCGAAAATGCCCCGCGTCTGCCCAGTTTAACGCATGATTGCCGCCTATCCTGACGAGGTCAGTGCGACTATACCGCGCCACCGATGGAAGGACAGCAAAATGCAAACAAACCCAGAAACCTCCGTTCTGACCCTGCTCAGCGCCAAAGCCCGTCGTCTTCTGGCCGCGCATGACAACGAAGTGCGCAACGCCAAACAGGGCTGACCGGCACCATCACATGCCGCCTGTCCCTTGCGCTACGGCCCCAAGCGCTGTAACCCGCCCGTAACGTCAAACGGGTGAGACAGATGGACGATCTCAGAGATAAGTACCTGACCGAAATCGCCAATGCCGGGGACGAGGCCGCGCTGGAAGACCTGCGTGTGCAAGCCGTCGGCAAGAAAGGCGAGATCAGCCTGAAAATGCGCGAGCTGGGTAAGATGACGCCGGAAGAACGGCAAGTCATGGGGCCCAAGCTGAATGCGCTCAAGGATGAGATCAACAGCGCGCTGTTGGCCAAAAAGCAAGGACTGGCCGATGCCGCGCTGGACGCGCGTCTGCGCACCGAGTGGCTGGATGTCACCCTGCCCACACGCCCCGGTCGCAACGGCACGATCCACCCGGTCAGCCAAGTGACCGAAGAGGTCACGGCGATTTTCGCCGATATGGGCTTTGCCGTGGCCGAAGGCCCGCAGGTGGAAAGCGATTGGCATAATTTCGACGCGCTGAACATTCCCGGCCATCACCCCGCGCGGGCGGAAATGGACACGTTTTATATGCACCGCGCCGAAGGCGA